>CBDUSH010000021.1:0-18515 GCA_965369965.1 uncultured bacterium
TTCCATGTTTCTTACCTCCCTTATGGGTGCGGGCCCCGCTCTGGCATTCTGGATTGCGGTTATTATTCCGGCTGCCGTCATGCTGCGGCGCGGAGGCGGCAGAGCCGAGCGTTTCCTGATGGCGGGGGCCGGGCTTAAGATAATCGGTAGTCTGCTCATTATAGCGACGCTTTTCATTACCCCCTGGCTCTACGGCGGGGATTACAGCAGTGCTTTTACACGCCCGGTTATCGAGGGCTATGGAATATTCTCAAAAATAGTCGGTATGGCGGGCATAGTGTGCCTCGTCTATGCTTTCCGGGTAAAATTTAATACCAGAAACTCTGAGGGGACATTTACTCTTCCCCAGCACTGGAAAGGGAATTCATGACGCAGACTTCAGACACCAGGCAGGAAATGCCCAAGGCTTACGAACCGGGAAAAGTGGAGCAGAAGTGGTACCGGTTCTGGCTGGATAAGGGCTATTTCAAGCCCCGGATAGACCCGGCGAAAAAACCTTTCGTTATCATCATGCCGCCGCCCAACGTCACCGGCGAGCTGCACGTGGGGCACGCTTTGACCGCCACCATGGAGGACATCCTGACGCGCTGGCACCGGATGAAGGGCGAACCCACCCTGTGGCTGCCCGGAGTCGACCATGCCGGTATCGCCGCCCAGGTGGTGGTGGAAAAGATACTGGCGGCGGAAGGGATAGACCGGCACCAGCTGGGCCGGGAAAAATTCCTGGAAAGGATGTGGCAGTGGGCGGAAAGCTGCCGCGGCGCTATCGGCCGGCAGCACCGGAGGCTGGGGGTATCCTGCGACTGGGACCGGGAGGTCTTTACCCTGGACGAGGGGCCGAGCCGGGCGGTGCGCACCGCTTTCAGCCGTCTTTATGAAAAAGGGCTGATATACCGGAGCCAACGGATAATCAACCACTGCCCGCGCTGCGCCACGGTTCTTTCCGACCTGGAAGTAGCCCATAAGGATACCGGCGGGCACCTGTACCACGTCCGGTATCCGGTAGTCAACGCCAATGACGAGTTTATCACCGTGGCCACCACCCGGCCGGAGACGATACTGGGGGATACGGCGGTGGCCGTCAACCCGAAAGACAAGCGCTTCAAGGGCATGGTGGGCAAGCAAGTCCTCCTGCCGGCGGTGAAGCGGGTTATCCCGATTATCGCCGATGAGGCCGTCGACCCCGAATTCGGCACCGGCGCCGTCAAAATCACCCCGGCGCATGACCCGATGGATTTTGAGGTGGCCCAGCGTCACGACCTGCCGCTGATAAACATACTGCACCCGGACGCGACGATGAACGAAAACGCCGGGCCTTATGCCGGTCTCGACCGGTTTGCCTGCCGCAAGGCAATCCTGGCCGACCTGGAAAAAGACGGCCTGCTGGTAAAAGTTGAGCCTCACCGGCACCCGGTGGGACACTGCACCCGCTGCCAGACGACCGTCGAGCCGACGGCCAGCCTGCAGTGGTTCGTCAAAACGCCGCCGCTGGCGGAGCCGGCCATCAAGGCGGTCACCGGCGGGCAAATCACCATTATCCCCCAGCGTTTCACCAAGGTCTACCTCAACTGGATGGAGAATATACGCGACTGGTGTATCAGCCGCCAGCTCTGGTGGGGACACCGCATACCGGTCTGGTACTGCGGTGACTGCGGCGAGGTAACGGTGGCCATCGAAGACCCCCGGGCCTGCAGCCACTGCGGCTCGACCCGGCTGGAGCAGGACCCGGACGTGCTGGACACGTGGTTCAGTTCGGGGCTGTGGCCCCACTCTACGCTGGGCTGGCCGGACGACACCGATGATCTACGCTATTTCTACCCCGGTTCGGTCATGGAGACCGGCTATGACATCATCTTTTTCTGGGTGGCCCGGATGATTATGATGGGGCTGACGGATACCGGTGATATCCCCTTCCATACCATTTACCTGCACGGGATGATACGGGATGAGAAGGGTGACAAGATGAGCAAGGTCAGAGGCAACGTGCTCAACCCGATAGACATGATGGAAAAATACGGCACGGACGCCCTGCGCTTTGCCCTGTCCACGGGCACTTCGCCGGGTAACGACCTCAAGCTGTCGGTGTCAAAACTGGAAGCCAGCCGCAACTTCGCCAACAAGCTGTGGAACGCCACCCGGTACGTCGTCCGGAGCCTTGATTCGAGCGAGGCCGACCTGGCAATCAAGCCGGAAACGCTGCCGGTGGAAGACCGCTGGATTCTGAGCCGGCAGAGCCGCACTATTTCCAGCGTAATCTCCCTGATGGAGGAATTCCAGTTCGGCGAAGCCCAGCGCCAGATACACGATTTTCTGTGGGGCGACTTTTGCGACTGGTACATCGAGTTCAGCAAAACCCGCCTGCGTCCCGGGAATGAAGCGGTCTCACCGCTGCCGGTCCTGAACCATGTCCTGGAAAGCTCTCTCCGCCTGATGCACCCCTATATGCCCTTCATCACCGAGGAGTTATGGCAAAACCTGCGGGAATACCTGCCTTCAGATCAGGCCACCGAGGAATCGATAATGATAGCGGCTTATCCCGAAGCCGACCCGGCGGCGATCGACCCGCAGGCCGAGCGGATAATGGAAACGATAATAGAAATAATACGCGCCATCCGTAACGTCCGCGCCCAACACAAAGTGGCCCCCGACCGCTGGATAGAGGCCCAGATTTACGCCGGCGGGCTGACTCCGGCCCTGGCGCCCTACGTTGAGACCATCCAGGTTCTGGCACGGGCGCGACCGGTCACCTTCCTGAGCGAGCCGCAAAAAGGCGCCGCCGATGAAAACAAGCTGGTCCAGGTACTCAAGGATGCCGAAGTGGTCATCCCCCTGGAAAGCATGTTCGACCTGGAAACCGAGCAACAACGGCTGCGGAAAGAAATCGAACAGGTCGAGAGCGAAATCACGCGCCTCAACGCCCGTCTTGCCAACCAGTCATTCCTGGAGAAAGCGCCGGCGGCGGTGGTGGACAAAGAACGCCGGAAACTGCTGGACGCCAATGACAAGCGGGCAAGGTTAAAACAGCAGTTACCGTGAAGGTAAAGGAGGTTCGTTATGTACGAGAGAATCCTGATCCCGCTGGACAGTTCACGCATCGGTGAAACCGCGTTAGCCCACGTGGAAGAGCTGGTCGCCAAGCTGTCCCCCAAGACCAAAGTCGAAGTCACTCTTCTCCAGGTAATCTCTTCGCTGACCCATTACGTCATCGCCGGGGAAGCCAGCGTACAGGTCCCCTATAACGACCGGGAGATAGCCCAGATACAACGGAGAGCCCGGAGCTATCTTAACAAGGCCGGGGACGGCCTGAAGAGCGCCGGCGCCACCGTAAAGACCAAGGTGACCACCGGCGGCGCGGCGGAAGAAATCATGAGGGTTGCCGACCAGATTCAGGCCGACATGATAGCCATGTCAACACACGGCCGGCACGGTCTCAGCCGATGGGCTTTCGGCAGCGTCACCGATAAGGTACTGCGCGCCGGGAAAGTGCCGGTACTGGTGGTGAGGGCGCCGAAGGGCACCGAGAATACCTAAGCGCCCGTTGGAATCACCGGGGATGGCCTGATATCAGGCGCGCGCGGCAGGCGAAACGTCCGCCACCAGCGCTCCCAGGAAGCCGTTGCCCGCCCACTGGTGCCGCAGCAGCCACAATCCTTTCCGGGTGTCACTGGCCACCTTGGCTTTATCACAGTGCAGCATCCGGTACTTGAAAAGCCAGTAGGTGAATTCCTTGAGCTCGGACAGGTGCATCGACCGGGGGTGGCGGTATTTTCTTTCTTTCCGGAAATGTTTCAGCAATACCGCTTTGGTGTCTCCGTAAATCCGGCGGTAGGTCTCGTTATCGGCGTCACGTTCATTCCGGCGGCTGACAAGCTGCCTCTCTTTGAAGACCTCTTCTTTAACCGCCAGGACGATGGCTTTTTCGACGGTAATGCCGTAAAAATAGTTAAGATACTGGTTATACTTGCCACCGCCGAGAAGCTCTTTTACCTGCTCCGTGTCCAGTTCGAGGGGCGGCTGGCCGCGAAAGAGGAGAGCGTTTTTTTCCGCCTCCGGCAGGATACCGTCCACCGTCTCGCAGAGGCGCTCCGCCAGGAGCAGCCAGTCAAAGGCTTCACCGTCAAGCAGGTAGCTGAAGACGCGCCCGTCACGGACTTCCTGGGCGGAACTCCAGATGCCGATTGCCCCGAGCAGGGCCAGATACCAGTGTTTGCCGGCGGCGATTTCCTCACTGAAATAGCGCACCGCTTCGGCATCGGTTGCCTGGAGCGAGTATTTTGTATCGGCCAATCTTACCATCTCCCGTCTACCGGTACCTGATGAAGCTGCCTGAACTCCATTTCATCCTCATTGCTATCAGCAGGATAAACAACATCACCGGGTGTTCCTCTCCCCAGGGCACCACCGCGTTGTAAACGGCGGTATGAAAAAGCTCGGCGTCTGCCTGTTTGTTGTCCCGGGCTCTTTTAACCTCGCTGAGAATCATCTGCCGCCTGCGAAATCTCCCCCGTGATTTTTTCTCTGCCGCGGTCAGCGGTTTATCGCTGTCGGCAAACTCATCCAGTTGGCCGGCGAGTTCCCGGAGCATCTGTTTCAGGTCTTCGTCAGGAATCACAGTTTCACCCTCCGTGACAGTGCTTGTATTTTTTCCCGCTGCCGCAGGGACAGGGTTCGTTGCGGCCTACTTTCCGGCCGCCTATCTTTTCCGGTTTCGGCCGGGAGCTGCCGCCGGTACGACCCGAGGCCAGAGCCATCGGTGACGGCGCCGGTTCCGCGGCCTCCTGCCGGACAAAGTTGACGTGAAATATGGCGTGAGCGACGTCACGCCGGATGGTGTCCAGCAGCACCTGGAACTGCTGGTACCCGCCCCGTTTATAGGCGTCGACGGCCTTCGTCTGGCGCAGTGTCTGCCAGGCCGCCTCGAGACGCATGTTTTCCATCAGCGTCAGGTTCTCCACCCACAGGCTGTCGATAGTGCGCAGCATCACCAGCCGCTCCAGCACCCTGACGATTCCCGCACCCGCCGTCTCCTCCCGCGCCTGGTACAGGGTTCCGGCAATCTCAACCAGCCGGTCGGCCACCTCTTTCGGCTTCATCCCGGAAACGCTTTCGGCGGTGAAATCCGGGGGTAGGGGGAAAATGGTGGTGGTGTCGGCAATCAGGGCGTCCGTATCCCAGCCGATGCCGTGTTCGTCGGTGAGATGGGTGGCCACGACGTGCTTTATCTCGTCATTAACCATAGCCAGGATGTTTTCCCTGAGGTCGGCACCGTCCAGTATCTTGTTGCGCTCACCATAAATCAGTTCGCGCTGCTTGTTGACGACGTCGTCATACTCCACCAGGTGCTTGCGCATGTCAAAATGGTAGCCTTCGACCCGTTTCTGAACATCGGATATCGTTTTGTTTATCAGCTTGTTTTCAATGGGAGTATCCTCATCCAGGCCCACCCAGTTCATAAAACTTTTGATTCGATCACCGCCGAAGCGCTTCATAATATCATCTTCCAGAGACACGAAGAAACGGGAGCTTCCCGGGTCACCCTGCCGGCCGGCCCTTCCCCGGAGCTGGTTATCAATCCGCCTCGCCTCGTGATGCTCGGTGCCGATGATGTGCAGGCCGCCGGCGCTGACCACGGTTTCATGCCGCGGCTGCCAGCCGGTATCGCCGGGGCTGTCCGCACTCCCCCCCAGCACGATGTCAACACCGCGCCCGGCCATGTTGGTGGCCACGGTGACCGCTCCCGGCTCTCCGGCGCGGGCGATAATATCCGCTTCCTCCGTGCTGCGTTCGGGATTGGCGTTGAGTACCCGGCAGGAAATCCCTTTTTTCTTCATGAGGTCATTCAGTTGCTCTGATTTCTCAATGGAAATGGTACCGATGAGCACCGGCCGGTTTTCAGCGTGAAGCTGCTCAATCTCGCGCACCACCGCCCTGAACTTGGCGTTCTCGTCCTTGTATATCTGGTCCGGGTAGTCCTGACGAACCATCGGCTCGTGGGTGGGAATGACCACCACCTCAAGCCGGTATATCTTGTGGAACTCTTCCGCCTCGGTCAGGGCGGTACCGGTCATCCCGGACAGTTTCTGATACATGCGAAAATAATTCTGGATGGTAGTGGTGGCGTAGGTCATGCTTTCCCGCTGCACTTTAACGTGCTCTTTGGCTTCAATCGCCTGGTGCAGTCCTTCCGAATAACGGCGCCCGAACATCAGGCGGCCGGTGAATTCGTCAACGATGATGACCTCACCTTTTTCGACCACGTAATCCTTGTTCTTCCGGAACAGGCTGTGAGCTTTCAGGGCGCTTTCCAGATAACGGGTCAGCCCGTAGTTCTCCTGGTCATAGAGGTTGGGCGACTTCAGCAAACCGTCCCGGTTGAGCATCCTTTCGATATTGCTGATACCGACATCGGTCAGATTGACGCTCCGCTCTTTTTCCTCAACGACGTAGTCTTCATCAGGCCGCAGGCGGGGGACGAGGCGGGCAAAGACCTGATAGCTCTGTCCCGGGTCCCCGGCCGCGCCGCTGATGATGAGCGGCGTCCGGGCTTCGTCAATGAGAAGGTTGTCTATTTCATCGACGATGGCATAACTCAGCGGTCTCTGGACACACTGCGACCGTTCCATCACCATATTGTCACGCAGGTGGTCAAACCCGAAGTCACTGCTGGTGCCGTAAGTAATATCCGCCTGATAGGCCTCGCTTCTGGAAACGGGGCGGAAATGCCGCCAGCGCTTGTCACCGGAGTCATATTCCGGGTCATAAATTCTGGAGGGAGCCTGCTCTTCCCGATTCTGCTGCGGGTAGATGCTGGACACCCGCACCCCCAGGGCGTGATAAATCGGCCCCATCCAGTACGGGTCACGGCGGGCAAGGTAGTCATTGACGGTAACCAGATGGCATCCCCGGCCGCTGAGTGAGTTCAGATAAAGGGGGAGGGTGGCCACCAGGGTTTTACCTTCGCCGGTCTTCATTTCGGCAATTTTACCCTGGTGAAGGACCATGCCGCCAATCAGCTGCTCGTCATAGTGGCGCTGGCCGATAGTCCGTTTGGCCGCCTCGCGTACGGCGGCAAAAGCTTCCGGCAGCAGGTCATCAAGGGTTTCTCCCGTTTCGAACCGGGCCCTGAACTCACCGGTTTTGGCCCGAAGCGCGTCATCGTCCAGCTTTTCAAAATCCGGCTCGAACTGGTTGATACGGTCAACAACCGGATTAAAGTGTTTCAGTTCCTTTTCATTGGAATCACCCAGGCCGCCCAGCCACTTAAACATTACCACCACCTTCTATCAGTTCTCTGGCCCTGTCCGCCGCCGCCGCCGGCACCATCACCCGGACCTCACCCATGCCGTCAACCAGAAACACGTGGACGGAAGGCGCCGCGTCCGAACTGAGCAGGCTGGGTATGTCCTGGCATTCCAGCATACCCTGGACGATATGGGCTTCCGTTTCGCCCGCCGCCCGATATACCACCACCATTTCCGGCAACCTGTTTTCAGCTGATTTACTCAAACATGGCTCCGATGGACTGCCCGGTATGAATCCGGTGGATAGCCTCACCGAGGAGCGGGGCGATGGAAACGACCGAAATCTTGGCCGATTCTTTGCCCCCGTTGACCGGAACGGTATTGCTAACCACCACCTTTTTCACCGGAGACGCGTCTATTCTCCGGATGGCATCACCGGAGAAAATAGGGTGAGTACAGCAGGAATAGAGCGCCTTCACGCCGCGTTCCATCAGCGTCCGGGCAACCCCCACCAGGGAACCGGCGGTGTCTATTTCATCATCCACGGTGAGCGCCGTCATACCGGCCACATCACCGATAACGTTCAGCGTCTCCGCACTGTCATCATTGCCGATGCGTCTTTTTTCCATGATTGCCAGCGGGGCGTTCAGTTTCTCCGCCATGTCCCTGGCCCGCTTGCTGATGCCGATATCAGTAGCTACTACCACCAGGTCTTCAACCCCCCAGCTTTTGATATGGCTGGCCAGTAAATCCAGCGCCGTCAGCTCATCCACCGGGATACTGAAAAATCCCTGTATCTGCCCGGCGTGCAGGTCCACGGTGAGCACCCGGTTGGCGCCGGCCACCGTCAGTAAATCAGCCACTAAACGGGCGGTAATGGGGATGCGGGGCTGGTCTTTTTTATCGCTGCGCCCGTAGCCGTAATAGGGTATCACGGCGGTAATCCGCTCTGCGGAGGCCCTTTTCAGGGCGTCAAGCATAATCAGCAGTTCAACCAGGCTGGTGTTGACCGGAGAGCAGATAGGCTGAATAACAAAGGTATCCCAGGCGCGAACATTTTCCAGGATACGAACGAAGATATTCTCATTGGTGAACTGAAAGACTTCACTTTTACCCAGCGGGATACCCAGATATTCGACAACTTCCTGAGCCAGTTTCGGGTGAGCATTGCCCGTGAAAACCTTCAATTCTTCCATTGGCCAATTTCTCCTTTTAAGATGACTTCATCCGGCTGTTTTTGACAACCCCTAATTATAACATTATTTTCCCGTTTGACTCACCTTTTACCGGGCGAGTCCGGCCGCCAAAGACGCCGAATCTTAATCGTCAATTCCGGGGACGGGGAACCGGCGGCATATCTGTTTCACTTCCGCGTTGACCTGATCACGAACGGCCAGGTCATCAATATTGGCGATGATTTTCACAATCATGGCGGCAATCTGTCTCATTTCCCCGGCACCGAAGCCCCGCGTGGTCACCGCCGGCGCGCCGAACCTGATGCCGCCTGGCGACTGTTTTGAACCGGTGTCGAAAGGAATGGTGTTGCGGTTGGCCACGATACCGGCCGCTTCCAGGGATTCCTGGGCCTGCTTCCCGTTGATGCCGCTGCCCGTCAGGTCTACCAGTACCAGGTGGTTGTCTGTCCCGCCTGAAACGAGGCGCAGGCCTGACTGCTTCAGTTCCGCGGCCAGGACAAGGGTGTTATCAATTATGGCTCGCTGATAATCAACGAAGGCCGGTTGTGTCGCCTCGTGGAAAGAGACCGCCCTGGCCATGATGGTGTGCACCAGCGGACCGCCCTGCATCTGGGGAAATACGGCGGCGTCCAGCGCCGAAGCCAGTTCCCGCCGGCATAAAACGAAGCCTCCCCGCGGGCCGCGCAGCGTCTTGTGGGTGGTTGAGGTAACAATGTCAGCGTAGGGAACCGGCGTGGGGTGCAGCCCGGCGGCGACCAGCCCGGCAATATGGGCCATGTCAACCATGAAGCGGGCACCGACAAGGTCGGCGATATAACGAAATCGCTCAAAGTCGATTATCCGGGGATAAGCGCTGGCGCCGGCAACGAGCAATTTGGGCCGGTGGGCCAGGGCCAGTTTTTCTACTTCCGGGTAATCAATTCTCTCCGTCTCCCGGTTGACCCCGTAGGGGATGAAGTGATACGACCGGCCCGAGAAACTTACCGGAGCGCCGTGGGTGAGGTGACCGCCGTGGTCCAGGCGCATGGCCAGGACGGTATCGCCGTATTCCAGCAGGGTATAATAAGCGGCCATGTTTGCCTGGGCGCCGCTGTGCACCTGGACATTGGCGTGTTCGGCATGAAAAAGCTCCCGGGCGCGGCCGATGGCCAGGTTCTCGATAATATCTACGTTTTCACATCCGCCGTAGTAACGGTGCCCGGGATAACCTTCCGCATACTTACCGGTTAAAAATGAGCCCTGGGCTTCCAGTACCGCCCGGCTGGCATAATTTTCCGAAGCAATAAGATTTATCGTCTCCCGCTGCCGCGTTTTCTCCCGGCTAATAATCCGCCCGATTTCCGGGTCAACCTGGTCCAAAAAACTCATTCCCGCTCCTCTCAAGATAGATGGGTCTAACAGATATCCGGGCCGAAGGCCCCTCTTCATTTTACCCCGAGCGGAAGACGAACTCAAATGCCTCCGCCGGGTATTCAGGGGCGGGCGCAGCGGAAAGCTTGACAACCGACCCCGGTTTCCTTACAATAAAAGAAACACTCTGTTCCCCCCCGACAAAACTTGGACGCCAGACGTGTCCGGATTTCAAGTACAAAGAGCAATCTACCGTAATCCGGCATTTTTCAATACCAAAGTCCGGTGACCACTTGATGATGAATGTCCAAGGAAATCAAGCGCTTTTTATAATGTTTAAACTGGTTTTTGTATGTCAAAATATATCTTCGTAACCGGCGGTGTCGTCAGCTCAGTGGGCAAGGGTATCACCGTCGCTTCTATCGGAGCCATCCTGAAAAGCCGCCGGATCAGTGTTTCGGTACAGAAGCTCGACCCGTATCTGAATGTCGACCCGGGCACCATGTCCCCTTACCAGCACGGCGAGGTATTCGTCACCCAGGACGGAGCCGAAACCGACCTTGACCTGGGCAACTACGAGCGCTTTATCGATACCGACCTGAGCACGGATTCCAACGTCACCTCAGGGCAGGTCTACAGCGCCGTTATCGCCAAGGAGCGGCGGGGGGATTTTCTTGGCGGCACGATACAGGTGGTGCCCCACCTGACCGGCGAGATTAAAGACAGATTCAAGCGGCTGGCCGAGAATTCGAAGGCCGACGTGATATTAATCGAGGTGGGCGGCACGGTGGGTGACATCGAGGGACAGCCTTTTCTGGAAGCGATACGGCAGATGAGGAAAGACGTCGGCCGGGATAACGTCATGTATATCCACGTTACCTTACTGCCTTATCTCAACACTTCACAGGAACTGAAGACCAAACCTACCCAGCACAGCGTCAATGAGTTACGCCGGATCGGTATTCAGCCGGACGTTATCCTGTGCCGCAGCGACCTGCCCATCCCGGAGGCGACCAGAGATAAAATATCACTGTTTTGTGACGTTGACCGCCAGGCGGTAATTCCTTTACCGACGGTACAGTCCATCTATGAAATACCTTTGCTCCTGGAAGAGTCCGGGCTGGGTAAGCTGGTGGTGAATAAACTGGGACTGAAAGCCCGCCGGGTTAACCTGAGCAAGTGGCGGGACCTGAACGAGCGTCTCAAGACGCCCCACGATACGGTCAATATCGCCCTGGTCGGTAAATACGTGGAATTAAACGATGCTTACTTTTCGGTGCGCGAGGCGCTCTGCCACGCGGCGCTCTATAATAACCGGGATATCAACCTGATATGGATACACTCGGAGGACCTGGAAAAAAACGGCGCCGAAGCCATGCTGCGTTCGGTTCAGGGCATCGTCGTCCCGGGGGGCTTCGGCGTCAGGGGGATCGAGGGTATGGTAAACGCGGCCAAATATGCCCGGGTGAACCAAATCCCTTACCTCGGCCTGTGCCTGGGAATGCAGGTGATGGTGGTGGAGCTTGCCCGCCATACGTACGGCACCGCCGAGCCGAACTCCACCGAGTTTGATCCGGATACGGCTTACCCGGTATTCGACCTCCTGCCCGAACAGAAGACCCAGGAAAATATGGGGGGCACCATGCGCCTGGGGAACTACCCCTGCCGGTTATTACCGGACAGTCACGCCGGACGGGTTTACGGGGAAAACCTGATTAACGAACGACACCGGCACCGTTATGAATTCAATAATAAGTATCGCGATTCACTGCACGAGGCGGGTCTTATCTACAGTGGTTTTTCACCGGACGGGGAGCTCGTTGAGATATGCGAACTGGCCGACCACCCGTGGATGGTGAGTTGCCAGTTTCATCCCGAGTTCGGCTCCCGACCGGGCCGCCCTCATCCCCTGTTTTGCGGCTTTATGGGCGCCGCCAAAGAAGTACTGCGTGAGGGAGCCCAACCCGAATTACCGCTTGAATCCGAATAACCAAACAGCGAGGCCGAAAATGAGAATCTTTTTAGACACAGCCAATATCGACCAGATTAAAAAAGCCGTTAAAATGGGTGTTATCAGCGGCGTGACCACCAATCCCAGCCTGGTGGCCAAAGAAGCCACTGACGACTATGAAACCGTGGTCAAAACCATTTGCGGAATAGTCAGCGGCCCTGATTCTTCCGTTTCCGCCGAGGTGTTAAGCGAAGACGCCGAGTCCATGATAGAGGAAGGAAGAATCAAAGCCTCCTGGGCGCCCAATGTGGCCGTCAAGATACCTTCCACCGCCGCCGGGCTTGAGGCGATATCGGCGCTGAGCAAGGAAAAGATAAAGATAAACATGACGCTTTGTTTCTCGGTGAACCAGGCGTTACTGGGCGCCCTGGCGGGCACTACCTTTGTCAGCCCGTTTGTCGGCCGGCTGGATGACATCGGCCATGACGGCATGGAGTTAATCAGGGATATTGTGAGCGTTTTCGACCGGCATAAATTGCCCACCCAGGTGATTGCCGCCAGTATCCGGAATCCCCTGCATTGCGTAACCGCCGCCAAGGTGGGCGCCCATATTGCCACCGTGCCTTACGGCGTTTTGATGCAGATGATTAACCACCCGTTGACGGATATCGGCGTTGCCCGTTTTATGGATGACTGGAAGAAGGTGTCGCAGCAGTAGCCGCCGCATCGGGACGGTTAAGCCAAAATCGATATTAAGCCGGACACATTATCCGGCCTCCGGATAGAAGACGAAGGCGGGAAATTTAAAAACGTTTCAGCCGGAACAAATGTTAAGCCGGGAATTTTAAAGCTTTTCAGCCGGAACGTATATTGAGGCGGGATATTTAAAATATTTTAAGCCTGAAGTAAAGAGTTACCCTTTTTTAAGAACGCCAATGACAAATAAGGATAATTCTCTCCCGGATTCGGGGAGAGAAACCCGGGAGTGAGGTTAGGCCATGAACATCGAAGAACTGGAAACAAAAAGCAGGGAAGAACTGCTGGAACTATCCAAGGAAAAGGGCATTCCCAAACCGGACGGCGCCGGGAAACCGGAACTTATCATGAATCTGCTTAAGTTGGCCGTTGAAGGGGAGGGGCATACCTTTTGCACCGGTATTCAGGAGATTATGAGCGACGGTTACGGGTTCCTCAGGCAGAGTACCCTGTTACCCAGCCAGGCCGATGTTTATGTTTCCCCGTCTCAAATCAGGCGTTTCAGTCTGCGCAACGGTGACATGGTTTTCGGGGAGGGGCGGCCGCCAAAAAGTAATGAGAAATACATCAGCCTGCTGCAGATATTAGCCATTAACGGCCACAGCCCGGAAAAAGTCAAGAACCGGCCTCACTTCGGAGCCCTCACCCCCACCTTTCCCGATAAAATCATCAATCTGGAAAATTCCCCGGCAGAGCTTTCCACGCGGCTGATTAACCTTATTGCTCCTATCGGGCGGGGGCAGCGAGGTCTCATCGTATCACCGCCCAAGGCAGGCAAGACGCTGCTGCTCAAGGCAATTGCCCATGCCGCCTCCATCAACTACGAAGACATTCATCTAATGGTATGTCTTATCGGAGAACGACCGGAAGAGGTTACCGATATGAAACGCTCCATCAGGGGAGAAGTAATCGGCGCTACGTTCGACGAACCGGCGGAAAACCAGACCCGCGTTGCCGAACTGGCCCTGGAAAGAGCCAAGCGCATCGTGGAAGGCGGCAAAGACGTGGTTATCCTCCTTGACGGCATCACCCGGCTTACCCGGGCGTACAACCTGGCCATGCCTTCCAGCGGACGCACCCTGTCCGGCGGTATCGACCCCGCCGCCCTGCACCCCGCCAAGCGTTTCTTCGGGGCCGCCCGTAATATCGAAGAGGGAGGGAGCCTGACCATCATCGCCACCTGCCTGGTTGATACCGGCAGCCGTATGGATGACCTTATCTACGAGGAGTTCAAAGGGACCGGCAACATGGAGCTTCATCTCGACCGCCGGTTCTCGGAACGCCGCATCTTCCCGGCGATAGATATTCAGCGAAGCGGCACCCGGCGCGAGGAATTGTTGATAGACGAGGACAGCCTGAAGCAAATCTGGCTGCTGCGGCGCATGGTGGCCATGATTTCCTCCGATTCCAGCAACCTTGTCGAAGCTACCGAGAGAATTCTGGAACGCCTGCGCAAGTCAAAAACAAATGTGGAGTTCCTGGCTAATCTGAACCGGGAAATGTAGCCCTTTCCGAATGCGGCCGGAGAAGTCCGCCCTGGCCGGGGTTCATCTCCTTATGAAGCGACGCCGGGACTGAAAAGGGAGCCTTTAGGATGAATGAAGAGCAGGAAACTGCCGGTAACAGATTGTCCCCCGGTATTGTCGCCGGCATAATTCTGGCCCTTATCTTCTCATTCTCCCTGTTTCTGCGTATTTTTTTCCCTTACGACCAGGTGTTCGGCGGTGAGCTGATAAAGTTCACCGGCGTGGACGCCTACTACCAGATGCGCCTGGTTGATAATATCGTCCACAACTTTCCCGGTTTCAGTAACTTTGCTCCTTATTTTAATTACCCCAGCGGCAGCCCGATCGATACGTTTCCATTTTTTAACTGGCTCCTGGCCGGCATTATCTGGGTTATCGGGCTGGGGTCACCGACCGCGCATACTATCGATATCGTCGGGGTGTACTTTCCGGCGGTACTGGGCGCCCTGACCGTCTTCCCGGTGTACATTATCGGCAAGAAGGTATTCGGCCGTTGGGCAGGCATATTTGCCGCCGGCTTGATCGCCATAATGCCCGGAGAGTTCCTGGGCCGTTCTATCCTGGGATTCACCGACCACCACATCGCCGAGGTGCTGTTGACCACCACGGCCGCCATGTTCCTGGTGATGGCAATTAAAGTTTCCCGGGAAAGAGGCTTAACTTTCCAGCACCTCCGGCAACGAGACCGGACGGTCATCACCAGGCCCATTCTTTACAGCCTTCTGAGCGGGGTTTTCCTGGGTATGTACCTTTTAGCCTGGATAGGGGGACTGTTCTTTGTTTTCATCTTAGCCGCCTTTTTCGTTGTTCAATTCTTTGTCGACCACCTGAAACGCCGGTCTACCGACTATCTGGCGATTACCGGTGTCACTGTCTTCCTGACGGCCATGATAGTCTATTCGGTAGCCTGGCATAGAGTAGACAACCTTATTTATAACCTGATACCTATCGCCGTTGCCCCATTCGCCTGTATTTTACTGAACGTGACATCCCGATGGATGGTCAGCCGGGGGATTAAACCGGCTTATTATCCCTTATCATTGATCGGCGCCGGACTTGCCGCGGTATTAATACTCTATTTTACTTCCGGACTCGCCCACTCGCTGCTGGGGCATTTCCTAATCTTTGAGTGGGACTATAGTCGCACCATTATAGAGATGCAGCCTTTCCTCCGCCCCAACGGCGACTGGACCCTCGCCATTGCCCTGGGTAATTTTACCAGCGGTTTTTTCATCTGCCTGCTGATGCTGCTTTTTCTTATCGGCTACACTGTCAGGCAGGGTGAGGCTGATAAAACTTTGCTCCTGGTATGGAGCCTGGCAATCCTGCTGGCCACCCTGGGACAGCGCCGGTTCGCCTACTATCTGGCGATTAACGTTTCCCTGCTTACCGGCTATGCCCTGTGGGCGCAGTGCCAGCCGGCGCACCGGTGGTTTAAAATAGCTTTACCGGCGGTCATGATAGTTTTTATCTTTCTTTACCAGAGCTTCGCGACGTGGTTTGTCTCCATCGGTGTCCTGCTGCTGGCCGGTTATACCATCTGGCAAATATGGCCGGGCATTATTCAGGGCCGCCATATTCAAGCCACCAAATATTTGAACCGGATTATGATCATATTCCTCTTTTTCCTGGTTTTCTATCCCAGTCTCCAGATGGCGGTACCGACTGCCTCCTCAGCCCGTTTTGCCCCCACCGACGCCTGGGTGAGTTCTCTCAGCTGGATGAGGGAGAATACACCGGAGCCATTCGGTGACCCGGAGTTTTATTACCAGCGTTATGAGGCGCCTCCTCCGGAGACCGATTTTCCGTATCCCGACTCCGCTTACGGCGTCATCGCCTGGACCGATTACGGCTACTGGATTACCCGCATTGCCCGCCGGCCGCCAAGTACCATCCCCGGCCCCGGCGGCTCGGACGTGGCCCGTTTTTTCCTGGCTCAGGATGAGGAAACAGCCGCCGGCATAGCTCAGGAGATGGATTCGAGGTACGTGGTTATCGACGATCTGACGGCTTCATCCAAGTTCTGGGCACTGGCGCAGTGGGCAGGAGGAAACATAACACAATTTCATGATGTCTACATGGTGCCGCAGTCGGATGGCAACTACAGACCGGCCAGACTTTTTCACGAGGAATATTATCAGGCGATGTTGATCAGGTTGTACCACTTCAACGGCGAGGCGGTGACCCCCCGGAGGACGCTGGTGATTGCTTACGAAGAGAGGCCAACCGATACCGGCGAGCTGGTCAAGTTAATCACTGACGTACAGATATTTACCAACTACCCGGAGGCAACCGCCTATATGTCTGCACAGGAGTCCGGAAACTACCGGATAGTGAGCGATAATCCTTTTGCCAGCCCGGTGCCGTTAGCTGAAGTCGAGAATTTCCGGCTTGTCCATAGTTCAGATGACCAGACGCCAACCACGGGAACAGAACTTCCCTCGGTTAAAATCTTTGAGTACGTGCCGTAGCCGGACTTTATCTTTAGCTCCTGCGAAGTAAAGTCATAAACCGGCCGCCAGCCGGTACATGTTCTGGTAGGCTTTACCGAAATCGGTATTACCTTCGGCCAGACGGTCTCTCAAGGCTTTCATCTGCCGGATAAACTCCTGACTGTCTTTGTTCCGGACGAGTTCCGCCCAGGCGCCGGCTTTCTGCAGAAACAAATCCTCAATCTCAGTCATGCCGGGCAGGTTCACCTGCAGCGACGCGTAAAGCTCCGGGCCTTCCGAGAGGACGCTCTCCATCAGTGTTAAAAGTACCCGGTAGGTGACGCCGCTCAGATGCGAGTCATCGTTCAGTTCACCGGAACTGAGCAAGGCGTCCGCGGAGACGATGGCGATAAAATGAGAAAGCCCGAGAACGGCGCTCATTTTTTCATCGTGCCGGCGGGGAGTCATCAGGCTGACCCTGGCCCCCCGGTCTTCCAGATACTTTCGTACCTTCCCGGCGAGGACTGTTTCTGTTTCATTGGTCGGTGTCAGGACCACGTTCTGGTTTGACAGGTTGGCGGCGCCGGGACCGAACAACGGGTGAGCGCCCAGAACCTGGTCGGTGGCCAGGAACCGGTGCATCGCCGCCACCGGCGAGGTTTTAACCGAGGTGACATCGATGACGATTTGCCCGCTCCGTATATGGGGGGCGAGCTGTGACACGACTTCGTTAAAGCTATCTATCGCTACCGAGAGTAAGACGACTTCGGCGTTTCTTACCGCCTCCGGGATAGCTTCAACCGCCACTCCCAGTCGACGTCCCGTTTCCAGCAGCTTTGCCTGATTACGGCCGGCGATAACCACTTCCTGCCCGTCCTGCCGCAGGAAGTCTGCCAGCCAGCTCCCCATTTTACCCGAGCCGCCGATTACGGCTACTTTCACCTGTTCACCTCGTCAGCCTTTTTTCGCCCGGGGGTACGAACCGAGCACTTTAACAAAATGCGACGTTTTATCCAGCCATTCCAGGGCTTCACGGGCGGCCTGGCCGGTCCGGTGGCCGTCAAAATCCAGGTAGAAGTTATACTGCCACGGCTTGAGGCGGGTTGGCCGGGACTCAAGTTTGGTCAGGTTGATATCCCGCCGGGCAAATTCCCCCAGGAAAGCGTACAACGCCCCCGGCCGGTTCTTGGTGGAGAAAATAATCGAGGTTTTGTCGTCGCCGGTGGGCGGCGCGTCCTCTTTAGCCAGCACGAAAAACCGGGTGAAGTTATTGGGGTTGTCTTCAATCTCCTGCGCCAGCACCTTCATGCCGTAAATTTCCGCCGCCCGGGCGCTGGCGATGGCGGCGCTATCGGAGAGTCCTTTTTCTTTTATCATTTTCACGCTGCCGGCGGTATCGTAGGTGGGCACCAGTTCACAGCCGAGGTGTTTGAGGAAGCTCCGGCACTGGCCCAGGGCCTGGGGATGAGAATAGATTTTTTTGATGGTATCAAGCCCGGCGCCGGGGCTGGCGATAAGGCAGTGGATAACGCGGACTTCCGTTTCGCCGCATACTTTAAGAGTGGAATCGAGCAGCAGGTCAAATACCCGGCTGATAATCCCTTCCAGCGAGTTTTCCACCGGAACCACGCCGAACTGCACCTTTGCCTCTTCCACAAGTTTGAATACCTCTTCCAGGCTTTCGCAGGGCCGGCTGCGCACCGAAGCCCCGAAAAACCGGGCAACCGCTTCCTCACTGTAAGCGCCAAGTTCACCCTGGAAAGCCGCCTCAATCCCCTGGATATTTTTACAGGCGGTGATAATGCGGCGGTAAATATCCTCGATATCATCCTGGCGGACGCCTTTTTCCGAGGCAATCTTCCTGACGTGTACCAGCACCCTGTTTTCCCTGTCTTTGTCCTCGACGACTTTATTCTGGGTTTTCTTCCCCCGGCCTATCTCTTCGGCAATCCTGACTCTTTCACCGATGAGATCAACTATCCGGTTATCAACGTCGTCAATATTTTTACGTAAATCTTCCAAGTTCATTTTATTACTCCCGGAATTATCCCTGCCCGCATGGC
>CBDUSH010000022.1:0-18475 GCA_965369965.1 uncultured bacterium
TGGGGTGAGTGGAGGGATTTGAACCCTCGATATCCAGGGCCACAACCTGGCGCCTTAGACCACTGGGCTACACTCACCACAGGACACCGTTATTATAGCCGATAGAGGCCGTATTATCAACGTGCCGGCGGCGGCGCCGGAAAGCAGCTACCGGTCGCTCAGTTCCACCATAGTCACCCCGATACCGCCTTCCCCGTAACCGCCCGGACGGAAAGACTTGACCAGGGAATGGCCGCCCAGTTCTCTCCTGACCGCCTCACGGAGGGTTCCGCCCCCTTTGCCGTGAATTACCCTGACCTGGTGCCGGCCGGACATAAAGGCGTCATGCAGGTACCGGTCGAGTTTCAGCAGGGCTTCATCTACGGTCATGTGGCGCAGCCGCACCTCATCGTCGACTGCCGGCCGGTTAATCTGAAAATCATTTTTTCTCATGGCGTGAAATCAGCTTAATTTTAGCACTATCCGGCGCGGCGGGACAAATAGCGTTAGTGTGTCCTTGTTATGATTACGTTCAAAATGCTAAAATATTAGCGGGTTTTGAGAGGTTTACAGGCTTATGCCGCTGAATTCAATCGTGGTCAAAGGGGCTCGTGAGCACAACCTGAAAAACATAGACGTCACTATTCCCCGGGACAAGCTGGTTGTTATCACCGGGGTTTCCGGCTCCGGGAAAAGCTCGCTTGCCTTTGACACCATCTATGCCGAAGGCCAGCGCCGCTACATGGAATCGCTCTCCGCCTACGCCCGCCAGTTCCTGGGCCGTATGGAAAAACCGGACGTCGATTATATCGAAGGGTTGAGCCCGGCCATTTCTATCGATCAGAAGGGCCCGAGCCGGAATCCGCGGTCGACGGTGGGCACCGTCACCGAGATTTATGACTACCTGAGGCTGCTCTTCGCCCGGGTGGGGCATCCCCACTGCCCCCGCTGCGGGCGGGAGATTACCATGCAGACGGTACAGCAGATTGTCGACGCCGTGCAGAAACTGCCTGAAAAAAGCCGCATCATGATTCTGGCGCCGCTCATCAAGGACCGGAAAGGTGAATATCAGTCGGTGTTTGATGACCTGCGTAAAGCGGGTTACGTCCGGGCCCGTGTTGACGGGAATATCCATGACCTCTCCGGCGAATTTCATCTGGACAAGAACAAAAAACACTCCATCGAGGCGGTGGTGGACAGGCTGGTCATCGGGCAAAGCGGCGGTCAGGACCGCATCGCCGATTCGGTGGAAACAGCCCTTAAACTGGGGGCGGGGATGGTGCTGGTATCGATTATCGACGGGGAAGAGCTGCTCTTCTCGGAGCACTTCGCCTGCGCCCATTGCGGTATCAGCCTGGGGGAGATTGCCCCGCGCACCTTCAGTTTTAACAGCCCGCACGGCGCCTGTCCGGCCTGCACCGGTTTGGGGGTAAAACTGGAAATAGACCCGGACCTGGTCATTCCGGACCGGGAACTGAGCATCGCCCGGGGGGCTATCCGCCCCTGGCAGTTTTCATCCTGGTTCTCTTATCAGTTCGAAGCTCTGGCCGGACGTTACGGCTTTTCCGTAGACCAGCCGGTCGGGGAACTGAGCCGGGATAATTTACGGGTATTGCTTTACGGCGAGGAAGGAGAATCACACCACTACCGGAACCGCTTCGGGAAAGTCAGAGAATATTTCGAAGGCTTTGAAGGGATAATACCCCGCATGGAACGCCTTCACCGCGATACGGAATCGGAGAACTCCCGGACGCAAATCGAGCGCTACATGGTCGCCCGTCCCTGCCCGGTATGCGAGGGGAAGCGGCTGAAGCCGGAATCTTTATCGGTGACGGTCGGCGGACAAAATATTATGGCCGTCAGCGCCCTCTCGGTGACTCAATTCCTGGAATGGGTGGCCGCCACCGATAATAACGTGCTCAGTGAGCGCGAGCGGATGATTGCCGAGCAGATTATGAAAGAAATTCAGGCCCGCCTCAGCTTTCTGAAGGACGTCGGCCTGGAATACCTGTCGGTTGACCGGTCTTCGGCGACACTCAGCGGCGGCGAAGCGCAGCGGATTCGCCTGGCCACCCAGATAGGCAGCGGGCTGATGGGAGTGCTCTACATCTGTGACGAGCCGACGGTCGGCCTGCATCCCGCCGATGACGCCCGCCTCATTGGAACCATGAAGCGGTTGAGAGACCTGGGTAATACGCTGCTGGTCGTCGAGCATGACGAAGCCATGATGAGAGCCGCCGACCATATTATAGATATGGGCCCGGGGGCCGGGGAGCACGGCGGCCGGATTATTGTTTCCGGAACCCTGGAAGATATCACCGGCTGCCGGCACTCGGTAACCGGCCAGTATCTCAGCGGGGCAAAGCGGATTCCGTTGCCGGACACCCGGCGTTCCGGTTCCGGTAAAGAAATCAAAATAAAGGGCGCCCGGCAGAATAACCTGAAAAACATCGACGTGAGCCTCCCCCTGGGTAAGTTTATCTGTATCACCGGCGTATCCGGCAGCGGTAAGAGCACCCTCATCGACGAGATTCTTTACCGGAAGCTGGCCCATATATTTTACCGCTCACGGGAGAAAGCCGGTGACTGTGATGAAATTACCGGCCTGGAGCATATCGATAAAGTTATCAATATTGACCAGTCACCCATCGGGCGTACGCCGCGGAGTAACCCGGCCACGTATACCGGTACCTTTACCCCCATCCGCGAACTTTTTGCCGCCGTCCCGGAAGCCCGGATGCGGGGCTACGCCCCCGGCCGCTTCTCTTTCAACGTTAAAGGCGGGCGCTGTGAGGCCTGCCGGGGGGAAGGTTATATCCAGATTGAGATGCAGTTCCTGCCCGATGTAACCGTACCCTGTGAAGTTTGTAAGGGGAAACGTTATAACCGCGAGGCGCTGGAAGTGCGCTTCAAAGGCAAGAACATCGCCGAAGTGCTTGATTTGACGGTGGAGCAGTCTCTGGCCTTCTTCGAAAATATCCCCAAGATAAAAAACAAACTGGCCACTCTGAACGATGTAGGCCTGGGCTATCTTCATATCGGCCAGCCGGCGCCCACTCTCTCCGGTGGTGAAGCGCAGAGAGTGAAACTGGCCACGGAACTGTCGCGGCGGGCTACCGGCCGGACACTCTACATCCTGGATGAGCCGACTACCGGCCTTTCTTTCGGTGACGTGGCCGCCCTGTTGCACGTCCTGCAGCGTCTGGTGACCACCGGAAACACGGCGGTGGTCATTGAGCACCACCTGGACGTTATTAAAAACGCCGATTATGTTATCGACCTTGGCCCCGGCGCCGGTGACCGGGGCGGCTACGTGGTGGCCACCGGAACCCCGGAAGAGATAATCAAGGTAACCGGTTCGGCCACCGGACGGTACCTGGCAAAAGTTTTATTAAGAGATAAGAAACCGGCACAGACCGGCGAGTGACGCCCGGTGACCGGCGCGGCTTTTTGATGAGTGGGCTTGAACTTTGAAAGAAGATGAAATGGCACGGGGCCTGACCGGACCGGTTCACGATATCGAGTTTAAAAAATTTGCCCGGTCTTGAGCTTTAAAATCAACTGACCGATACGGTTGACCCGTCGGCGGTCTTGTTAACCTCGATGCGGGTAGGGAAGGCGTCCCTGAGTTCCTCGATATGGGTAATCACCAGCAGCTTGTCAAAATCATCCTGGATGGAATTAATCGCCTCTTTTAGTTTTTCGATGCCGGTGGCGTCCTGGGTGCCGAAGCCTTCGTCGATAATCAGGGTAGGCAGGCTGGCTCCGGTGCGGTGGGCAAGCAGCCGGGACAGGGCGATACGGATGGCAAAATTAATCCGGAAGGCTTCACCGCCGCTGAACATTTCGTAATTCCTCATCCCCAGTTCATCGGAGATATTGATATCCAGCGTTTCGATGACGTCGCCTTTCTTCGATGCCCGCTGTGTTTCAAATTTCAGGTGCATCCGGTTGTCGGTCATCCGCCCCAGCAGCCGGTTGGCCTCGACCTCGATTTCCGGCAGCGCCATCTCGATAATCAGCGCCTGTATGCCGCCTTTGCCGAAGGCTTTGGTCAGTTCCCGGTAGATATTTTCTTCCTTGGTTATCCGGGAAAGCAGCCCCGTCTTTTCCCGCTGCCTTGTCTCCTGTTCGGCGCATCGCTGCAGTTTTGCCTTCACGCTGCCCAGGCTCTCCTGGGCTTGTTTCTGCTGTCCGGAAAATTCCTGTCTCTTCGCTTCAACCCGGCTAACGCGGTCGAGCAGCTCGGGTAGAGACGCCAGCTCGGTGGTCAGGTCCTGTTTTTTTTGTTTATCCGCCTCAAGGCTGTCCCGCAGTCCGGCGGCGGTGGCCTCGGCCTGGGCGGCGGCTTCTTTTTCCGGGTTTATCAGACGGTCGGCCTCTTCCAGCCGGCGCATGGGGTCTTCGTATTGTTCCAGGCCGACCAGTTCCTTCCTGACCTGCTCGTGACGCGCCGGGTCGTAATCGATTCCGCTCAGTTCGTTTTCCAGTTCCATGAGCGCCGCCTGCTCGGTGGCGGCAAAATCTTTACTCACCAGACGCTTCTCTATTTCGGCCAGTTGCTTTCTCTCTTCGGCCAGTTGCCGGTCGGCTTCCTCGGCCTGTTTAATCTGGCTCTTGAAAGCGCCGGCGTTACCCTGGAGGCTGGCTTTGTCCTCATTTAGCTGCTTTTCCAGTTGAAATTGCTCGTTTTCCATCATCCGGAGCCGCGTTTTTTGCTCCGTCAGTTCGACGCGGTTTGTTGCCAGGGCGGTCTCCTTAAGCTGCCTTTCATCGCCGTACTTCGCCTCTATCAGCTTCAGCCCTTCGGCGCCGAGTTCCGTCTCGCAAAGGGGGCACCTGGTTTCGGCATGGTCCGTAAGGAGTTTTATTTTTTCGTTCAGGTCGGTGACTTCTTTTTCCTGGCGGCCGATTCCGGACTCCAGGTGGTTGAGCCGGGTTTGCCTTTCCTGAACGGCCTGCTTCTTCTCCCGGAGGCCGTCTTCCCGGTCGGCCAGTTTCGCCATCTCTGCCTGCATCTGCTGCCACTGGCTTTTCAGCTGAGGCAGTTTCTGCGCGTCGTGTTCAAGTTCATTGATTTTATTCTGGCGGATTTTGTGGTCCGTCTTCAGGTTTTCCTGTGCCGTAAAAATCACCTTTTCCAGTTGACCCTGCCGCTCTTTCAGACGGCTGAGCAGCATCAGTTTCCGGCCGAATTCCTTGTCGGTTAACCTGGCTTCGCTGAACCGGGTAAAACCTTCTTCTATCACGGTGCGGCGGGTAATCAGTCCTTCGTATTCCTCAATGAGCGAGCGGTGCCGTTTTACCTGCCCGTTCAGCAACTCCAGGCTCTGCTGCCGCCCGGTAATGCTGGCTTCCATCTGGTCAAATTGCGCCTTCTTTCTGACCAGGGTTTCTTTTTCCAGTCGTAACTCGCTGAGGCTGGCGTCCGTTTCCGCGATTACTTTTTCAATACCGTCCAGCACGCGCTGCGCCTCTTCCAATTCAACCTCGTAAGCCGGTTTTTTGGCCAGTTCGTCGCTGATTTCCCGGAGGACGCTTTCCAGGTGCCCTTTTTCATCCTCCTGCGCCCGGGCAAGCTGTCTGGCCTGCTCTTCCAGCCGGTCGTAGAAAGACAGCCCGAGGATATTGGCCAGTACCTGTTTACGCTCGGCGGGACGTTTTATGGTGAACTCATCGGCGTGACCCTGCCGCAGGAAAGCGCTGTTGACGAAAGTCTCGTAGTCCATGTGCAGGACATCGGTGATATTCTGCTGGGTCTGGGTGAGGCTGTTGCCGGTTATCGACCTGAAATCGCCGTTGCCGGCAATCTGGAACTCCAGTAAAGACTGCCCGGCGCTGCCTTGCTTTTTGGGTCGGGAACGCTTGCGAATGATGCGGTACGCCTGTTTTTCGACGGCGAAATCGAACTCCACTTCCATATCCGGTTGGCCGGCGTGCACCAGGTCGTCGTCGCTTCCCGTCCGGGCTTTTCCCCAGAGCGCCCAGGTCATGGCGTCAATCAGGGCTGATTTGCCGTTGCCGTTGTCTCCGGACAGACAGGCGACATGGATGCCTTCAAAATTGAGCGGCGGCACGTTATCCCGGTAGCACATGAAATTACGTATTTTTAACCTGACCGGAATCATCCTGGAACTCCCACGAAACGTCTTTTCCCTTATTTTAGCATACTTAAAGAGACTATTTACCCTACTTCACCACTCCAATTTCGGCTTGACGCCCGGGTACACGCCAAATTAGAATGAAATTATGTTTGAAGTGCTCAGTGACAGACTGACCGGGGTATTCCGGAGCCTGAAGAATAAAGGTAAACTCACCGAAAAAGATATTGACGAGGCACTTCGTCAGGTGCGGCTGGCCCTGCTCGAGGCGGACGTAAATTTTAAGGTGGTCAAGGACTTTCTGGTCAAGGTGAAAGAGCGCTCCATGGGCACCGAAGTGCACCAGAGCCTTTCCCCGGGGCAGCAGATAGTCAAGATTGTCAATGAAGGACTTATTGACGTCCTCGGCGGGGAGCCGGGCCGCCTGGCCGCCTCACCCCAACCCCCTTCGGTGGTGATGCTGGTGGGGCTGCAGGGGAGCGGCAAGACCACCACCGCCGCCAAGCTGGCGCTCCACCTGAAGAATTCCGGGCAGAAACCGCTGCTGGTGGCGGCCGATAACCGCCGCCCGGCCGCCATTGAGCAACTGGTCGCTCTGGGTAATCAGCTGGACATCCCGGTCTTCCGTGAAACTCAGGATGTTTTTCCCCGGGACATTTGTGCGCGGGCTTTAAAAAAGGCGAAAGATACGGCGGCTACCTGGATGATCGTGGATACGGCCGGACGCCTCCATATTGACGAGGAACTGATGGCCGAGTTGGCTCTCCTGAAAAAAGAGCTGAAGCCGGTGGAAACGCTGCTCGTCGTCGATGCCATGACCGGCCAGGAGGCGGTGCGCATTGCCGGGGACTTTCATTCCCGGGTGAGCCTGACCGGGCTGATCCTGACCAAGATGGACGGTGACGCCCGTGGCGGTGCCGCCCTTTCCATACGCTGGGTAAGCGGGGTGCCCATCAAGTTCCTCGGCATCGGCGAAAAAACGGACGCTTTCGAGCCTTTTTATCCCGACCGGCTGGCCTCACGCATCCTCGGGATGGGTGATATTCTGACCTTCGTGGAGAAGGCCGAAGCGGCCCTGGAAGGAGAGCAGGCAAAGGCGCTGCAGAAAAAAATGCAGACGGCCACCTTTGACCTGGAGGATTTCCTGACGCAGTTAAGGTCAATCAAAAAAATGGGGCCGATATCTCAACTGATGGAGATGTTGCCGGGCATGTCCCGGTTGTCGGCACGCCTGCCGGAAGGAACTGAAGAAAAACAGCTCAAGAAGGTCGAAGCCATCATACTGTCGATGACCCCTGATGAGCGCCGTTACCCGAATATTATCGGTGGTAGCCGCCGCCGCCGCATTGCCCGGGGCAGCGGGTTGAAACCACAGGACATTAATCAGCTGCTGAACCAGTTTCACCAGATGCAGAAACTGATGAAAATGGGGGCCAAAGGTAAGCTCCCGTCTAACCTGACAGGCATGTTCCGTTAGCCGCTATTCCAGGTAATCTTTCAGCTTACGGCTTCGGCTTGGGTGGCGTAGCTTGCGCAGTGCCTTGGCTTCAATCTGGCGGATTCTCTCCCTGGTGACGTTGAACTCCTTGCCCACTTCCTCAAGCGTCCGGCTTCTCCCGTCATCAAGCCCGAACCTGAGCTGGAGGACGCGCTGTTCACGCGGGGTCAGCGTAAACAAGACGTCTTCTATCTGCTCCTTGAGGAGTTGCTTGGAGGCGGCGTCCACCGGCGGCAGGGCGTTCCTGTCTTCTATCGAGTTGCCCAGCGGGCTGTCTTCCTCTTCACCGATGGGTGACTCCAGAGAGATGGGCAACTGAGACACCTTGACTATCTCCCTGACCTTGTCTGAGGATATTTCCATTTCCTTGGCGATTTCGGTGGAAGACGGTTCGCGTCCGTATTCCTGGGCGAGACGCCGGCTCGTCTTCAGCAGGCGGTTGATCGTCTCCACCATGTGTACCGGGATGCGGATGGTACGGGCCTGGTCGGCTATCGCCCGGGTAAGGGCCTGGCGAATCCACCATGTGGCGTAAGTGCTGAATTTGTAACCCTTGCGGTAATCGAATTTCTCCACGGCTCTCATCAGGCCGATGTTTCCCTCCTGAATAAGGTCCAGCAGTGACATGCCTCGTCCGATATGCTTCTTGGCGACACTGACCACCAGGCGGAGATTGGCTTCGATAAGGTGTCTCTCCGCTATTTTTGCTTCGTGCTCGACGCGTTTCAGGCGATCTTCAAAAAGCTTTTCGTGGGCTCTGACGGCGCTGATGAATCCGCTCTCTGTTACCAGCTGCTCGATATCGGCGATGCTGATGTGATTTTCGATTACGTCGATGATTTCCTGTGGAAGCAGCTGGCTGTTAAGAGACAGGTTAATCAGCAGGTGATCTAATTCCGTTGTTGTCAGGTTGACTTGAGCGGCAAGGTTCTCATGCAGCTGTTCGTCCTCGGTGTCGACCCTTGTTATCATGGACCGGGCAGACATGACGCTCTCCAGGAAATTGGTCGATGTCGTCAGGTCGAACTGCTCACATATCGGACGGATAGCGGTAAACATTTCGGCGCTTTCTTTGAGCAGCGCCAGGAATAATTCGGTAGTCGTGGGAGTGGTTTCGTGGGTTCGTACGTAGCCATGCCTCAGCGTATTGAAACGTTTGCCCTCTTCCATTTTTTGGGCCAGTATCTTTTCATCGTTGGCGCTGAGCAGGCGTACCCGGCCAATCTCGTGGAGGTATATGCGGACCGGGTCGTCGGTTATATCCTGCTCCGCCAAAGCGTCCAGAGGCGCCTGCGCTGCCACTTCCTTGGCCGATTCCGGCTTCTCGACTTCGAGATGTTCATTATCGTGCCATTTTTCCTTCAGACCGTGCTGGTTATTCCCATCCGGTTCGTCATCAGCGTCCGGAGAGCCTGTGTACAGGTTACGGTTTGCTTTCAGTTCGTTTTGCTCTTCCAGAGACAGCTCATCCTCATCCCCGTTTTGGGGCGGTACTCTGGTCGGTTCTTTATCCTTTTCCGGTTCCATTCTTCACCTCCTGGGCTAGGGCTGCCGTTGCCTTTTTTGCTGGTGGATTTTCCGTAGCTCTACGGCGGGCTCTATCCCATCTTTTTCAAGTTTGGCTACATCGGCCCCCGTGCCTTTGGATTCGGCTTCGAAGGCAAGTTGCTCGCTTCTCTTTGCTTCCAGTCTTTTTAAATATATTTCTTTTAATCGGCGGGTGTAGTCAGTGTATCTCTCGGCCACCTGGTTGGAAGCGGGATTACGCTGGGAGACGGCCTCAAAATGTTCATGAATGGCGCTATCGAGGTCTTTTATTAACAACGGTAAATCGCTCTCCCGTTGCCAGGCGATGAATATTTCGCGGTTTTCGCTGTTCTCGAAGTACTCCGGGGCCAGGTCGGCGCCATTCTCCTTAAGCTCCGGGTGTTGCAGGAGCAGTGCCAGGCAGTCCTCTTCCAGCCGGCTGGTTAAAACCGGGCGGACTGTCAGGACGGCCGCTTTTGGCGGCTGGACCGGCTTCCGGTGGGCTTCCGGCCGAGGTTTCAACCGGCTCAGTTCGGCTTCCAGTGTGGCCAGGGTGACGTCAATCATCCGGGCCAGCTTTTGTAAATAGTGAGTCCGGCGCACGCCGTCCTTTATCTCGGCCAGTATCGGTAAAAGCCTCTCCGCGGCCAGGGACTTCCCCTTCGCCGTGGTAAGGTCAAGCTCGGCGGTGACCATGCCGAAGGTGTAATCCGTAATCGGTTGCGCCGTTGCCAGCAACTCCCGCCAGTTCTCCGGGTTATCTTTAATGACGTCGTCCGGGTCTTTGCCGGCAGGCATGGTGACCACCTTAACTTCAGCCTCAAGGATGTTCTCGTAACTGACCCCGCGTAACATGGCTTCCTTGCCGGCGGCATCGGCGTCCAGCGCCAGCACCACGTTCCGGGTCAGTTTTTTCAGGGCGCTGATCTGTTTTTCGGTAACCGAAGTGCCCATGCAAGCGACCACGTTGTTAAAGCCGTTCCGGTGGGCGGTGATAACGTCGACGTATCCCTCGACGATTACCGCCGCCGCCTGCTGCCGGATGGCCGAAGCGGCCAGGTTGATGCCGTAAAGGCTGCCGCTCTTATCAAAAAGAAGCGTTTGCGGCGAATTGACATACTTGGGAAGCGAATCGTCAAGCATCCTGGCCCCAAAACCGGTAACGTGGCCCCTGATGTCCTGTATCGGGAAAATTACCTTGTTGCGGAACCGGTCGTATGACTTGCCGTCATCGGTTTCTCCCCGTAACCCGGAGGCGAGAAGCTCGCTTTCCGTGTAGCCTTTCTCCATCAGGTGCTGCTTCAATGATTCCCGGCCGCTCAGGCAGTAGCCTAATCGAAAATCGTTGATGGTATCGGCGGCGAACCGGCGATTGTTCAGGTAAGTACGCGCTTTTTCGGCGGCTGGAGAGGTGACCAGTAAATCGTGAAAATACTGGGCGGCCGCTTCATTGAGCTGGCGGAGCCGGTCTCTTTCCTCTTTACCCTTGTCCTGTTCCGGTCGGGAAGGCAGGATGACTCCGGCCCTGTCCGCCAGCAGGCGCAGTGCCTCTCCGAAGTCAAGGCTGTCTCTCCGCATGATAAAAGAAAGCACGTCGCCGCCGCTGTTACAGCCGAAGCAGTGCCAACTCTGCCGCGCCGGATCAACGAAAAAAGACGGGGTTTTTTCAGCGTGGAACGGACAAAGTCCGGTCAGGTTCCGCCCGGCTTTCTTCAGCGAGACCTGCTGGCCGATAACGTCGGCAATGTCCGTTTTCTGTTTTACGTCTTCAATGACACTCATGGTATTTAAATAATGACTCCGGTTCTTTAAGACATCAGTTCGCTCGCCAGCCGGGTGGCGTATCCGTCGGTCATGCCGGCGATATAATCGACCACCCGTCGCGAGGAGTCGTCGCGGTAGGCGCTGTATTCGGAAGGCAGACTGTCTTCATGTTCCGTAAGGTAGCCGTAGAGCCGGCAAATCGTTTCCCTGGCGGTGACGGCTTCTTCCTGGGCGGAATGTACATTATACACCCGTTCGAAGAGGAAATCACGCAGCCGGTTGGTTGCCGCCAGCACCTGGCCGCCCATGCTGATAACCGGTTTATCGGTATTTTCCGCTTCATTACCCCGGGCCGCCCACGAACTTTCAATTATATCGGTGACCATGGTATTGATACGCTGGGAATTGGAGATGCCCAGCACTTGCACCGAAGAAAGAGGCAGATCAAGCTCGGTGATAATCCCGGATCGCACCGCGTCGCCGACATCGTGGTTGACGTAGGCAATGGCATCGGCAATCTGGCAAACGGCGCCCTCCAGGGTGGACGGCTTTCCGCCGCCTCCGCCGGAAATATCGTCTCGCGGTTTGGAATGGTTCAACAGTCCGTCCCGGACCTCCCCGGTCAGGTTCAATCCCCGGCCGTCTTTTTCCAGCCGGTCAACGACACGCAGGCTCTGCTCGTTGTGCCGGAAACCGTACTGATAAAGCTCGTTTAACACATCTTCTCCCACATGCCCGAAAGGAGTATGCCCCAGGTCATGCCCCAGGGCAATCGCCTCTGTCAGGTCCTCGTTGAGGTTGAGTGCCCGGGCAATGGTGCGGGCAATCTGGGAAACCTCCAGCGTATGCGTCAGCCGTGTTACGTAGTGGTCTCCCAGCGGGGCAATAAAAACCTGCGTCTTGTGCTTGAGACGCCGGAAGGCTTTACTGTGAATGATACGGTCACGGTCGCGCTGAAATACCGTCCGTATTGGACAGGGAGCCTCCTCCCGGCGCCTGCCCAGCGACAGTTTACTTTTTACCGCATAAGGAGAAAGAGCCTCTTCCTTCTCTTCACCTAGCTGGCGGACACCGAGTTGTCTAATCACTGATATATGGCTCTTTTTAACTTTGGTAAATGACTCTATGCCGGCTGTGGGCTTCGGGGATGCCAGTGAAATTTGCCTTCGGTTTACAATAAAATTGTACCATAATTACCGCTTCATTATCCAGTATCCAGTCGCCGCAGACGGGTGTTGAGGTTGACACGGGTACTCCCTTGCCGTAGAATTAATATGTCGGTTGAGAGACTGACGGAGGTTCGGAAATGATTGAAATGAATATTGACAGCATCCGCGTCAGCTTGATGAACTATCAGCGGGTGGTAATACTGAAAGAGAAAGACGCCCGGCGTTACCTGCCTATCTGGATCGGCCCGGCCGAAGCCGATGCTATCGCCGTCAAATTGCAGGGAGTCAACGTGCCGCGCCCCCTGACCCATGACCTGCTCAGTTCGGTAATTGATTCCCTGGGAGCTAACATTGACTCCATTATTGTCAATGACCTCAAGAGTGACACTTTTTACGCCAAGATTGTCCTCAACGTAGACGGGGGGCAGGTGGAAATTGATTCCCGGCCCAGTGATGCCCTGGCCCTGGCGGTAAGGGCTGACGTCGCCATCTACGCTGACGAAGCCGTGCTGGACAAGGCGGGTATCCTTCTGGACGAAGAGACAGGCAAGCCGCTCATGGACGGAGTTGAGGAAGCCGACACCAAAGACAGGAAAGTAAGCGAAGAAGAAATGAAAAAGATGTCGGCCTTTTATGACTTTATCAACACGCTTGACCTGGATGATTTTGATAAACGTAAATCTTAAACCTGGCTGACGGGGCCGAACTGATGAAAGAGAACGTTATCAAGAAGCTGATGACCTCCATTAAATGTGATGCTTGCGGTCAGCACTATGAAGTAAATAACGTAGACATCATCGGCCACCGTGAAGATATGTGGTTTCTGAAAGTGAACTGCTCGGTGTGCCGGACTCAGAATCTGGTGGCGGCCGTAGTCAGAGAAGATAAGCTGTCGGAGATTTCCCCTGGTGGCGGTGAAAGAGCCGGCGAATATCATAACGAAGCGCTCACCGCCGATGACGTGCTGGGTATGCGCCTTTTCCTGGCTGACTTTGACGGCAATTTCAGTGAACTTTTCCATCAGCCGTAACACCGCAGTAGAAAGCCGGTTTAACAACTGGATAAACAGGCAGAGATAAAGAGTCCTTGAGTTTATGACGGGACTTTTTCTGTTGAAGAGCCGTTTAGCTTGACCTCGGTTGGTATATTTGTTATGCTACGCATGGCGGAGTAACCGGATTGGCATGAGCAGGACGATAGCTGCCTTAAGGCTGATAGGGGTAGGGTTTTTTATCGGCGTTTCTATCGTGCTCGGTGTGGTTGCCGGCCTCTGGCTTGATAACAGATTCGATACCGGTCCAGTCTTAGCTATAATTGGACTTTTACTTGGAATTGCGGTTGCTTTTTATGGTGTTTTTCAGATGCTCTTGCCCCTCATCGGCTACCAGCGAAATAAGGACAGAAACTAATGCCTAAACGGGGAGGTTCAGGTTCTGCGTCTCCCCTTTTAATCGGTGTTATTGCTGCCAGCCTGTTGTTGTTTGTAGTCGGTTTTTTCATCGGGCCGGTGGGGAAAAGCGTCTTCGGCGACCTGGGATTACCGGCCTGGCTCAGCGTGCCCCGGCCGGCGCCGGAACTTCCGGCGGAAGTCCTCTTTCACGTCGCCGGTTTCCCGGTTACCAACAGTCTTATCGGTGCCTGGCTCACCATGATATTCCTGGTTGGCTTTTCCTTTGTCATTACGCGCCGGATGAAGCTCATTCCGGGCCGGTTGCAGAGCGCTTTCGAGTTTCTGCTCGGGTCCCTCTTTGATTTCTGCCGGAGGGTGGCCGGGGAGGAAAACGGGCGCCGCTTTTTTCCGGTGGTGGCGACAATATTCCTGTTTGTTCTTTTTAACGCCTGGCTGAGCCTGGTTCCCGGGTTCGGCTCGATAGAAGTGGTCAACGCCGAAGGCCACCACGTGCACTTGCTCCGGGGCGCCAATACCGATATTAATATGCCCCTGGCCCTGGCGGCGGTGTCTTTCTTCATCGTCGCCTATTTTGGCTTGAAATCGCTGGGATTCGGCTACGTGAAACAGTTCTTCAACGTGGGGCAGATTTTTCATGGCCTGGCGAACATTGTGCGCGGCCGGTTCCGCACCGGGCTGGGCGCCCTGTTCAACGGGTTCATTAACACTTTCGTCGGTTTTTTGGAATTTCTGGGAGTCCTTATCCGCATCGTCAGTTTCACTTTCCGTCTTTTCGGTAACATGACGGCCGGTGAAATCCTGCTGCTGATTGTCGCTTTCCTCATTCCCTGGGTAGTCGCCCTGCCCTTTTACGTGCTGGAGCTGCTCGTCGGCTTCGTCCAGGCGCTGATATTTGCCGGGCTTACCCTGGTGTTTCTGACCCTGGCAGTGGCCCGTCACGGGGAACAAACGGCTTGACATAAAAATATATCTATGGCGCATGATACTTTGAAGGAGGTAGGTAAATGGAAGCTGAAGCAATGAAAATGCTGGCGGTAGGTCTGACAGCCGGCCTGGGGTTACTCGGACCGGCGCTGGGAATCGGGCTCATCGGATTTTCCGCGTTGCAGGGAATCGCCCGCAACCCGGAGGCAAGCGGACCGATAATGACCAACATGATTCTGGTCACCGCTTTTTGTGAAGCTATCGGTATTTACGCTCTGGTTATCGCCATTATCCTGGCGATGATTGTCTAAAGTAGTTTTAGGGAGGTAATTATGGGACAAGATGGTGTACCTCTGTCGATTGGTATTATCATTGCCGCCGCGGTGCTGGGGTCTTTGATTCTCGTCGGGCTGGTGGTGGCTGCGGTTCTCTAATCGCGACTGAAGGGGGCAAATAATGGAAGGTCTGATTGACCTTGGTGTAAGCTTACCGGTATTACTGGCGCAGGTGGTCAACGTGGCCCTCCTGTTCGTCCTTTTGTATCTCTTCGCCTACAAGCCGGTGCTGAAAATGCTCGACGAGCGCGCCCGCCGGATTCAGGAAAGTCTGGCCCAGGCGGATTCGGTCAGGGAGCAGGCGGCGCAGGCTGAAACAGAGGTGAAAAAACAGCTGGAAGCGGCCAGCCGGGCCGGGCAGGAAAAAATAGCCCGGGCGGTACAGATTGGCGAAGAAGTCAAACAGAAGGCGCAGCTGGAAGCCAGGCAGGAAGCCGAGGCGCTCATCACCCGGGCCCGTGCCGAAACTCATCGTGAGCGGGATGAGGCGATTGATGAAGTGCGTAAAGAAGTGGCCGACCTGACCATACTGGCGGCGGAGAAGGTTATCGACCAGTCGCTGGACAAGCCGGCCCATCGCCGGCTGATTGATAAAGTGCTGGCAGAGAGCGAAGCTCTGAAAAGAAAGTAAGATGCAATCGCTTAAGGAAATGTACTGGCCAATAAAACTTATGCCCGGCGCTATGCCCAGGCGGTCTTCGAGATGGCGCTGCAGGCAAAAGAACTGGACAGATGGCAGTCTGACCTGGCCAGGGTCGTCGCTATGGCGGGTGATGCGGATATCGCCGCTTTACTGGCCAGTCCCCGGATGCCTTTTGAAGACAAAGCCGGGATGCTGTCCGAACTGCTGGAGGGTATCAACCGGCTGGCGCTGAATCTGGTGCTTTTACTGGTTACCCGGGATAGCCTGCCCATAATCGGCGACATCGCGGATGACTACCAGCGCCGCCTGGACAGCCACCGGGGTATTGAAACGGCCGAGGTAACTACGGCCGTCCCGCTCGATGATAATGACAAAGCAAGGTTGGCCGAACATCTCGGTGCCGTCGTCGGTAAGAAAGTAATCATTAAGTCCAGTCTGGACCCCGGCCTGATCGGCGGCGTCGTCGCCAGGGTTGGCGGCAAGCTGCTGGACGGCAGCACCCGGAGCCGACTGGCGACTTTAAAAAGGGAACTGATGAACGCGAAGCTTTAAAAAACGCCCGGCGATGGACTTTTTTTGGCCATCAGGGCAAAAAACATCTCGCGGTGGACCTGGTTTGGTCATCGGGATAGGAGGAAGACAGGTTGACGACAAAAGGACAGAATATCGTTTCGGTAATCAAGCAGCAGATTGAACAGTTTGGCTCGGCGGTAAGCATGGTGGACGTGGGCACCGTCATTGAGATTGGCGACGGTATTGCCCGTATCCACGGGCTGGCGGCGGTCAAATACAACGAACTGCTCCAGTTTCCCGGTGATATAATGGGCATTGCCCTGAATCTGGAAGAAGACAGCGTCTCCGCCATCGTCCTGGGTGACTATACCAAAGTCAAGGAAGGCGATGAAGTGCGGAGTACCGGGCGCATTGCCGAGGTGCCGGTGGGTGACGCCCTTATCGGCCGGGTAGTTGATTCATTGGGCCGCCCCCTGGACGGCAAAGGAGCCGTGAAGACAACCCGGAGCCGGCCCGTGGAGCGCGTGGCGCCCAACGTGGTGCTGCGGAAGTCGGTGGATACGCCGGTGCAGACCGGTATCAAAGCGGTAGACAGCATGATTCCCCTCGGCAGAGGACAGCGGGAACTCATCATCGGTGACCGGTCAACCGGAAAAACAGCCATCGCCCTGGACGCTATTATCAATCAGAAAGACGGTGATCTGATCTGCATCTACGTCGCTATCGGGCAGAAAGTGGCCAAGGTGGTGCAGACAGTGGCCACCCTGGAAGCTCACGGGGCGATGAAACATACCATCGTGGTGGCGGCCAACGCTGCCGATTCAGTGGCGCTGCAATATCTGGCGCCTTACTCCGGCTGTGCCATCGGTGAAGAATTCATGGAGCAGGGAAAGGACGTCCTGGTCGTCTATGACGACCTTTCCAAGCACGCCTGGGCTTACCGCCAGATGTCGCTCCTGCTGCACCGTCCCCCGGGACGTGAAGCTTACCCCGGCGACGTCTTCTACCTGCACAGCCGGCTGCTGGAAAGAGCCGCCAAATACGCTGACGAATACGGAGGCGGTTCACTGACCGCCCTGCCCATTATCGAAACTCAGGCGGGTGACATGTCGGCCTACATCCCCACCAATGTCATCTCGATTACCGACGGCCAGATTTATCTGGAGGCGGACCTGTTCAATGCCGGCATCAGACCGGCGATAAATGTCGGCCTGTCGGTGTCCCGGGTGGGCAGCGCCGCCCAGACCAAGGCCATGAAACAGGTGGCCGGTAAACTGCGTCTGGAACTGGCCCAGTACCGGGAACTGGCCGCTTTCGCCCAGTTCGGCACCAGTGAGCTGGACAAGGCCACCCGGGCGCAGCTTGAACGGGGACAGCGGATTACGGAAATACTCAAGCAGTCCCAGTTTGTGCCGGTGCCCGTTGAGAAACAGGTCATGATTCTGTACGCGGCTATCAATGGCCATCTTGATGACGTGCCGGTTGAAAAACTGCGCGATTTTGAGATCGGCCTTAACGATTTTATGGAAAAAACTTACCCGGAAATAGGTAAAACTATCGTCAGCACCAAAGAGATTGCCGGCGAGACGGATGAGTCGCTGAAAGCGGCCATTCTGGAGTTTAAAAAAGACTTTTCAATTTTAGTTGAAGGGAGCTAGACGGGAGTTTGGCTGATATTCGCGCCGTACGCCGGCGTATAAAAGGCGTTAAGAACACCGCCAAAATTACCAAGGCAATGGAAATGGTGGCCGCTTCAAAGATGAAACGGGCCCAGGAACGCGGCCTGGCGGGACGCCCCTATGCCGAGAAGATTCAGCAGGTAATCGCTGACCTGGCGGCATTATCCGGGGATACCGGAGCGCTGCATCCCCTTTTACAGAGACGGCCAGTCACCCGGACTCTCCTGGTTTACATTACGCCTGACCGCGGCTTGTGCGGCGGACTGAACGCCAATATCAACCGGACGGCGGCCGGCTTTATCCTGGAACAGACAGCGCCGGTAAAGCTGATTACGGTCGGCCGTAAAGGGCTGGATTTCATGAGGCGGCACCGGCGGGATATTATGGCCGAGTTTACCCAGCTTGGTGATCGCCCCGGTTTCCTGGAAACCCTGCCTATCTCCCGCATTATTATCGATGAATACACCGGCGGAAACGTAGACCAGGTCCATCTGATCTACACCCGGTTTATCTCGACGATGCAGCAGCAGCCGGTGGTACGGCAGCTTCTGCCCGTGGAACCGTCCGGCGCGCCGGGAGTGCAGAATGTGGACTATATCTACGAGCCGGACTCCGGCGCGGTGCTGAGTGAGCTTTTACCCCGCTTCGTGGAGATGGAGGTCTATCATTCCATTCTCGAATCCATCGCCAGTGAACAGTCGGCCAGGATGGTGGCGATGCGTAACGCCACTGAAAATGCCAAAGAATTGATCGGCGAACTGACGCTGCTTTATAACAAGGCCCGGCAGGAGGCGATTACTACGGAACTATTAGATATTGCGGGCGGAGCGGCGGCTCTGTCTTAAACAGGAGGCAAGAATGGCAAAAGGCAAAGTGACCCAGGTGATTGGCACTGTGGTTGACGTGGAGTTTCCACCTGAGGAATTGCCGGT
>CBDUSH010000023.1:0-18270 GCA_965369965.1 uncultured bacterium
GGAACGGTAATATCAAAACATATTCCTATCGAAGTATTTGATTTTTTAGGAGGCTTTTGTGTTTTTACGAGTATTTTATCGCCGAAGGTTTCAAGGCTGATCTTAACATTTTCGGCAAGCTCCTGCGCCTCTGCCAGCAGAGGGTCGGACGGGTGGCCGTTTTTAGCCGTCGGCGCCGGTTTCACAATCTCATCAATCTTGAGATGGGAGGCATCTTCCCGCCGCTGGCTGTTCCAGAAATAGACCAGCCTCTCCACCTCGGCGTCGGAAACAAAGCAGCCCTGGATACGTTTCGGCTTGGCGGCTTCGGTGGGCATGTAGAGCATATCGCCCTTGCCCAGCAGTTTCTCGGCGCCGCCGCCGTCCAGGATGGTGCGGGAGTCCACCTGGGAGGTCACCGCAAAGCTGATGCGGGTGGGGAAATTGGCCTTAATCAGGCCGGTAACCACGTCCACCGACGGGCGCTGCGTGGCGACGATAAGGTGAATGCCGATCGCCCGGGCAAGCTGGGCCAGCCGGCACAGGATATGTTCCACCTCGTCAAAGCCGGCCATCATCAGGTCGGCCAGCTCGTCGATAATCAGCACTATGTAGGGCATCCTGTCCGTCCCGGTGCGGTTCTTGTTATATCCCTCAATGTTGCGCGCCCCGGCGGTAGCCAGCTTCTGGTAACGCTGGTCCATCTCGGTGCTCAGCCAGCGCAGCGCGCTCAACGCCTTACTGGTATCAACGATAACCGGGGTCGCCAGGTGGGGAATACTGTTGTATGGGGTAAGCTCGACCCGCTTGGGGTCAATCATAATAAAGCGGACGTCAAAAGGCGTGTTATAGAGCAGCAGGCAGCTGACAATGGTATTCAGGCAGACCGTTTTACCGCTGCCGGTAGCCCCGGCGATAAGCAGGTGAGGCATCTTGGCCAGGTCTCCGGCCACCGACTCCCCGCCGGCGCCTTTACCCAGCGCCAGAGCCAGGTGTGACCGGGTTTCGAGCTTCTGGAAAGAGCTGGTCTCGATAACGCCGCGCAGACTGACCGAGGTGGCGCTGATGTTGGGTACCTCGATGCCGACGATGGATTTACCCGGCACCGGCGCCTCGATTCGAATGCTCGGCGCCGCCATGGCCAGCGCCAGGTCGTTACCCAGGGAGGTAATCCGGTCTACTTTCACCCGTGTCTTGGAGACCTCTTCCCGCGTTATGGTAACTTCGCCGTTTTTATCTCTTTCCTTTCTCTCCTTGTGCTTCCGGTCCCAGCCAGGCTCGATGCCGAACTGGGTAACGGTGGGGCCGGCGTTTATCTGTACTACCTTGGCTTCCACGCCGTAGCTCCCCAGGGCGTCCTCGATAATCTTGGCCCGCCGTATGTTATCCGCCTCGCCGAACTCGACTTCCGGAAGCACGTCCAGGATATCGATGGGCGGTAAACGCCAGCCGTCAACGGTGACCAAATCCGGGGACTGCCCGTACTTTTTCCAGACTTCCTCGGCCACCTGCCTCAGGTCCTGCAGCACCGGAGACGTCGCCGGCCGGGGTTTAGCCGGTTCCCTGTCCGGCGTCACCAGTGACGATTTCGGAATCGCTTTTTCCGGCGGCAGGGTATGCCCTTCCATCTCCGGCATCAGAGCCGGTTTCTCCTCCGGTGACGGCCTGGCCGGCGGGGAATAAACAGGCGTTTCCGCCTGCTCTTGCCTCAGTTGCCTTTCCAGGTATTTTGGCACCGGCCGGCGGCGGAACTGGGCGCCCACCCAGGCAAAGAAACCGGTCACCAACCGGAAAGAGTCCCCGGGAGCCATAAGAACAACCCCGATAAGAACCAGCCCTAAAATAAACAGAAAATGTATTTCATAAGCCGCCGAGCGGCCGCCGATAATGCCCCAGCCTAATTCACCACCCAATTCGAAAAGAGCCATTATTCCCCAGGCAGCCAGAACGAAAGCGATAACACCCAGCCAGCGATTTCCGCGGATGATGAAGGAGAGGAGTTTCCGTCGTCGGGCCTGGATAAATACGGTGATAACAGCGGCGGCAATAAAGAGCAGACCCCAACCGAAGAATTCGAATACCGCCCCGGCCGCGGCGCTGATAGCCGACCGCTGCCAGAAAAGCACGGCCACCACCACCACCACCAGGAGAAACTGCCACACCCAGCGCCGTTTCAGAAAGTTAAACGGTCCACCCGGCGCCTTTCTCCGGCGACCTCTCCCCTCGTATCCCTCGTTATAATTCGTCTTCTTTCTTGCCATCTGACCTGTATCTCTGCGATCAATACTCCCGTCTACACTTTTACCATGAAAGGAAGAATCATGGGACGGCGCTTGGTACGTTCGTAATAAAATTTTTCCAGGGCGTCCTTCACCTTGTTATTGATATAACTCCACTCGGCATTGCCGGCACTGGTATGGTCAAGGGTTTTAGCCAGTAAATCACGGCTCTCTTCAATAATGTCTTTAAACTTTCGGGTATCGACAAAGCCACGGGTGACGATATCGGGTCGGCCCACTATCTTGCCCGTCTGCCGGTTAATGGCAATAATCGCCACCACGATGCCGTCCTTGGAGAGCATCCGCCGGTTACGAAGCACCACGCTATCGATATCTCCCACGCTCAAACCGTCAACGTACACGTTGCCGGCACTGACCTTACCATTTACTTTCGCCGACTGCGGGTTAATTTCGAGGATATCACCGTCTTCCATGACGAAGATGTTTTCTTTGGCAATACCCACTGCCTGCGCCAGTTTGGCGTGCAGGCTGAGGTGACGGTATTCGCCGTGGAAGGGCATGAAATACCTGGGTTTAACCAGGTTAAGGAGCAGTTTCAGCTCTTCCTGACTGCCGTGCCCGTGGACATGCACCTGCGCCAGTTTGCTGTAGACCACCTGGGCGCCCTGCTTGAACAGCTTATCCACCGTCCGGTTGACCACCGCCTCATTACCCGGAATCGGGGTTGCCGAAAGAATAATGGTGTCGCCGTGCTGGATATGTACCTGGCGATGGTCACGATTGGCCATGCGGACCAGCGCCGAGGTCGGCTCTCCCTGGCTGCCGGTAGTAACGAAAATAACCTTGTTAGAAGGCATTCCACGGACTTCGTCAATTCGCCCCAAAACGTCGTCAGGCGCCCGGAGGTAACCCAGTTCCAACGCCATACGTACTGTATTACTCATACTGCGGCCGACAATAAAGACCCGCCTCTGGTATTTGATGGCGGCGTCGATGACCTGCTGGATGCGGGAGATAAGCGAGGAAAATGTGGTCACAATCACTCTTCCCGGAGCATCGGCGATGATATGGTCCAGCGTCTCGCCGACCACTTTTTCGGATATGGTATAGCCGGGCAACTCAGCATAGGTAGAATCGGAGAGAAGCAGCAGCACCCCCTGCGCTCCCAGCTGGGCAAGCCGGGACAGGTCAGTCGGTTGGCCGCTGACCGGTGTGTAGTCTAGTTTGAAATCGCCGCTGTGAACCACGATGCCGACCGGGGTATGGATAATCAGCCCCGCCGCGTCCGGAATACTGTGACAGACCGGGAAGAATTCTAATTTGAATTTTCCCAGGGTAAACTCTTCCCCGGTAGCTACTTCCCTGAGGTCGGCATCCTTTAATAACTTACGCTCTTTCAGCTTGACCTGGATAAGTCCCCGGGTCAGCCGGGTGGAATAGACCGGCACATTCAAGTGAGGCAGCACATAAGGCAGCGCGCCGATGTGGTCTTCGTGGCCGTGGGTAATAACGATACCCCTGATTTTTTTTCGATTCTCCAGCAGGTAAGTGATATCCGGTATCACCAGGTCGATACCCAGCATCTCTTCTTGAGGAAACATCAGCCCGGCGTCAATGACAATAATGTCATTCTCATATTCCATGGCAACCATATTTTTGCCGATTTCGCTCAATCCGCCGAGCGCAATTACCTTTAACTTACCTCTGGTCATATCTTTAATCCTCGAACATATTCAGCTGCTGCGCGGGCGCCTCGGTTTCTGTCATGATTTTTGCTTCGGCCAGCAACCCCGGGAGCTTGCGCATATCCGCCTCGATTACCGGACGGAGATTCTGCTGGTGAAGAGCCGCCGCCGGGTGGTACATGGCAAAGTAAATCACCCCGTCACGCTTTTGCGCCATACCGTGAATTTTACTTATCGTTTTGCCGGGAAAGAACATCGCCATTGAATAACGACCCAGGGTGACTATCATCCGGGGGCGGATTATCTCAATCTGGCGTTCCAGCCAGGGACGGCAGTTGGCTATCTCCGAGGGCAGCGGGTCACGGTTTCCCGGAGGGCGGGTTTTGATAACATTGGCGATAAATACCTGTTCCCGCTTCAAGTCGATAAGCGCCAGCAGCTGTTCCAGGTACTTCCCCGCCGACCCCACGAAAGGGCGTCCCTGCTGGTCTTCATGCCAGCCCGGCGCCTCACCGACGAACATTATCTCCGCGTCTTCCGGACCTTCGCCGGGAACGGCCTGGGTGCGGGTGCGGGCAATCGCACACAGTTGGCAAAGGGCAATTTCCCGATTAATATCACTCAGTGCTGACATATCATTATACGTAATTACTATTCGAAACCGGTTAAAAGTACTGGCCGGTTTCCTTCTGGTTATGATAGCATTGCCGATATGTCAAGTCAATTTTATCAAGAGGGCGGGGAAGGGTTCTGCCTCTCTCCGCCCATACCTGCCATCAAAGAGGGATTCGGTTATTTGACCGTCAGGAACCCTTCCGCTTTCCAGCGCAAGATTCCCCCGTCTAAATCGTAGACTTCCATGAAATTAAGGTCCTTCATGACCCTCACCGACTTACCGCTGCGGTTACCGCTCCGGCAATAGACGAGATAGGTCTTGTTTTTATCCAGCTTATCCAGTTCAGCCTCAAAGTCATCAGCGTAGAAATCGAGCAGGACTGATTCGGCGATGCTTCCTTCGGCATATTCTTCCGGTGTCCGTACATCCAGGATAACAAAATCAGGATTTGCCTTGTTTTCCTCAATAAGGGCATAAGCCACCGGTGGAGTAACGAGGGTGATTACCGGCTCCCCGGGTTTGGCGTCCTGATAGCCGACACAGCCACCAAACAGGCCCAGGGACAAAGCCAAGCCGGTCAGCAAGACCAGCATCCATATTTTTTTCACGCCCATTTTCACAACCTCCTACAGTTTTACCTGCTTCACCGTAAAGACTTCAGGAAGAGATAATATCTGGCGCCGCCGTTTTTCAGAAAGCGGCTCGTCCAGAGCCAGCACCAGCAGGGCCTCTTCATTAACCAGGCCGCCCCGCGCGCAGTTAATAATCCGCACCGTCGGCTTGACCAGGGACAGCTCTTCGGCGTTAATCAACCCCCTGGTCTGGCTGGTGGACGGGACATGAAGGGTAATAAAGTCCGCTTCTTTCAGTAATTTCTCCAGTTCCACCAGCGCCACCTGGAGGGTGGCGGCATAATCAACGGAAACGAACGGGTCAAAGGCGATGATTTTCATTTCCATCCCGCCGGCTCGCCGTGCCACTTCCGAACCGACGTTACCCAGCCCGATAATCCCCAGTATTTTATCTCTCAACTCGGTACCGGTGAAATCACTCCGCCGCCAGGCACCGGCCTTCAATACGGCGTTGGCCTGCGGAATATGCCGCGCCAGAGAAAGCATCAGGGCGATGGTATGTTCGGCGGCGGAAACGATATTACCCGTCGGGGCGTTAACCACCACGATGCCGCGACCGGTGGCCGCTTCCAGGTCGATATTATCGATGCCGACCCCGGCGCGGGCGATAACCTGGAGTTTTTCCCCGGCTTGAATCATCCCGGCGGTCACCCGGGTCTGGCTGCGCACCACCAGCCCTTCGTAGTCACCGATGATGGCGATTATTTCCTCCGGTTTGAGACCGACCTTCACGTCTACCTGAGCCTGACGTTGCAGGATATCAATACCTTCTTTAGAAATCCGATCAGCAACAAGCACTTTCATATAATAATTTTACCTTAAATCTGGAAAATAGTCGCCGGCGCCCGAATTAACCGTTCAACTTAACGATGAGCGCCCGGTACATATCGGGTATCGCCAGTATCCGCTGGTAGCACTCAAGGGAAAGCGGTTTACTCAGGCAGAGGGCTATCATCGCTTTACCGCCCCGTTTTATACCCACGCTTACCTGCATCTGGCGGATATTGATCCCGGCGTCGCCGATAATGGAGCCTACGGCGCCGATAATCCCGGGGCGGTCCTTGTGTTCGGTGAACATCATGTAGCTGTCTATCGGCTCGATGTCCAGCCAGTAATCGTCGACCCGCGTCAGGTAAGTCCGTCCCCGCAACGACGACCCCGCCACCAGCGTTCTTCCCGAGGAGGTCTGCATCTCCACCGACAACATACTTGTGTAGTTTTCGCTGGCGCTGTCCTTTTTCTCGATAACGTTCAAGCCGCGGTTAGCGGCGATAATATCCGCATTTATTATGTTAACAGGTTCGTCGGTAAGCATTTCCAGGAGGCCGCTCAGCACGGCCACCTTGATGGGATCAGTATCTTCTTTGGCGATAGCGCCGTGATAACTGATTGTCAGCGTTTTCGGGTGTCCCGATATCAACTGCACGGCGACCCGTCCGATGGTTTTTCCGACCTCAAAATAGGGGCCGATCACCGGCATGGCTTCCCGGGAAATCATCGGCGAGTTTACCGGAGATTTGGGCAAATCACCTTTCAGGACGGCGACCACCTGCTCGGCGATGTCCCGGCTGGCGCTTATCTCGGCTTCAACAGTGGAGGCGGCCAGGTGAGGGGTGGCGACTACTTTATCACTCTGCAGCAGGGCGTTGTCCTGGGCCGGTTCCTGTTCGAAAACGTCTATCGCCGCCCCGGCCAGTGACCCCTTGTTGAGCGCCTCAAGAAGCGCTTTTTCGTCCACGATGCCGCCGCGGGCGCAGTTGATGAGCATGGCGGTGGGTTTGAGCATCTTGAGCTGGTTGCGGCCGATCATCCCGGCGGTGCTGGAATTAAGCGGCACGTGCACGGTGATAAAATCAGACGTCTGCAAGAGCGTTTTTATTTCAACCAGCCTGACGCCCAGTCTCTCCGCCCGCGCTTCCGATACCATCGGGTCGCAGGCGATCACTTCCAGGTGCATCCCTTTCGCCAGTTGAGCAACCTCGGTACCCACCCTGCCCAGGCCGATAATGCCCAGCGTCTTGTTGCGGATTTCATAGCCCTTAATCTTGCGGTTCCAGACCCCGGCCTGCAACTGGCGGTTGGCCATCGGTATCCGGCGGGCCAGCGCCATCAGCATGGCCATAGTATGCTCGGCGGTGGAAACGATATTCCCTTCCGGGGCATTGACCACCAGAATACCCCGGCGGGTGGCCGCTTCCACATCAATATTGTCGATGCCGACTCCGGCCCGGGCGATAATCTGTAATTTCCGGGCGGCGTCAATGACACCCGCGGTCACCTTGGTCTGGCTGCGGACAATCAGCGCCTCATAGTCACCAATGATGGCGGTTATTTCCTCCGGTTTCAGACCGGCTTTCACGTCTACCTGAGCCTGACGGCGCAGGATGCCGATCCCTTCCTCAGAAATGGTGTCGGTAACCAGAATCTTCATTGCCAATTTACCATGCTCACTACCCGGGACAGCCGGCGGCTATTTCGGGCCGCTGAAACCGGCTTTGGGTAAGGCCGTTTTCAACGCCGTCATCACGGCGGCGATATCGTCCTCGGTTACCCAGCCCAGATGGCCGATACGGAATATCCGGCCGTCCAGGCTCTGCTGCCCGCCGGCGAGCACAATCTGGTGTTCCTCTCTTACAATTTTTATCAGCTTTTTGGTGTCCAGCCCGTCCATGGCGGCAATCGCGGTGACCGTATTCGAAGCGCAATTTTCGCCGGCAAAAAGGGACAACCCAAGCGATTTTGCCCCCTGCCGGGCGGCCTGGCTTATCCGGGCATGACGGGCGAAGATATTGGCCGGACCCTCTTTTAACATCATTTCCAGGGCAACCTGCAGGGCAAAGACGATGGAAACAGCCGGAGTCCACGGGTTCTGCCCTTTCTCCAGATAACTTTTAGCGGCTTTGAAGTCCCAGTAAAAACGGGGCATTTTAGCCTCGGCATAGGCCTGCCACGCCTTTTGGCTCACGCTGACCATAGCCATACCCGACGGCACCATCCACCCCTTCTGCGAAGCAGTCACGGTAACATCACACTGCCATTTATCCACCGGCAGGTCAATCGAACCCAGACTGCTGATGGCGTCAACCAGCAGCAGCTTATCGAATTCCTTGACGGCAGCGCTGAGCGCCGCCAGGTCATTGGTCACGCCGGTAGAAGTCTCGTTATGAGTTACCAGCACCGCCTTGATTTGTGGGTCGGCTTTTAAGGCCCGGCGCACCTCATCGGCATCCGCCGCCGTGCCCCACTCGAAACTCAACGGGATTACTTCGGCGCCAAACTGACGGGCGATAGTGCCGAAGCGTTCCCCGAAAACGCCGATAGTGACGGATAATACTTTATCGCCCGGGGACAGCGTATTGACGATGGCCGCTTCCAGGCCGCCGGTGCCGGACGAAGTCAGCAGGAAAACGTCTCCCTCGGTCTGAAATACCTTCTTTAAGTTCTCCGTAACCTCGCCTATTATGCGGTCGAATTCCGGCCCGCGGTGATTAATCATCTGCCGGGCCATCGCCCGGAGGACTTCTTCAGGACAGGGGGTTGGTCCGGGAATGCGTAAACCTTCCATTGTCTTCCTCGCTCTTTCTATGTATCCGTATTTATCGGCCGTACCTGACGGCGCTTACCGCTCTATTGTATCAGTGTTAATTATTTTAGCAAAGCGGCGTTTACCCACTTTAATGATACTGCCATTTTTAATTGTGGCGGCAACACTGGTTTCTTTTTCGCCGTTAATACTTACCGCGCCCTGTTCAATCAGCCTGTTAGCCTCACTGCGGCTCTTGGCCAGATGTGTTTCCACCAGTATATCCCGAAGTCCGGCGCTGACATTCAGGCTGATATGAAATTCTTTGATTTCTTCAGGCACTTCCTTATTCTGTACCACCCGGGCAAAATGGGCTGCCGCTTCAGCGGCGGCTTTCTCATCGTAAAGCTGGCTGACCAGTTCCCTCGCCAGCCGCTTTTTAAGTTCCATCGGGTGGGTACTGCCATCGGCCAGCCCCTGCTCAAATGTCTTCAGTTCTTCATCGGAGACGTCGGTCACCAGTTCGAAGTAGTGCCCGACAAGGTCATCGCGAATCGACATCGCCTTGCCGTATATCGCCTCGGGCGGCTCGGCAACGCCGATGTAGTTACCCAGGCTCTTGCTCATTTTCTGGCTGCCGTCGGTACCCACCAGGAGGGGGGTCATGAAGCATTGCTGGGGGCGCTGTCCCACCATGGACTGGAGGTCTCTGCCCACCAGGAAATTAAACTTCTGGTCGGTGCCGCCGAACTCGACGTCGGCCTCAACCATCACTGAGTCGTACCCCTGCAGCAGCGGGTAAAGCAGCTCGGTAATGGCGATAGGCCGCCCCTCGCTGTACCGTTTGTTGAAGTCGTCGCGGGCCAGTAACTGGGCGACGGTAAATTTACGGGTCAGCTGGATGACATCAACCAGGGTAAATTTGCCGAACCACTCGCTCTGCCATCTTACCTCGGTCTTCTCCCGGTCAACTATCTTGAAGAACTGCTTCATGTAAGTATCGGCGTTGGCTTTGACCTGCTCCGCGGAAAGCATGGGGCGGGTCAGGGAAACTCCGCTCGGGTCACCAATCTGGGCCGTCCAGTCGCCGACGATGAGCACCACCTGATGCCCCATCTCCTGGAACTGGCGCAGCTTGCGGAGAGCCACCATGTGACCGAGGTGAATATCCGGAAAACTGGGGTCAAAGCCTTCCTTGAGGCGCAGTTTCTTCCCCGAACGGAGTAAGCCGACCATTTCCTCTTCGGAGATAATCTCGGCCACTCCCCGTTTCAGCAGGCGGTTGTAATCCTGGTCGGTGAACGATTTATCAATTGCCGTCATACCTGATTTACCTTTCCGGCGTCCAGTATCGCTTTACCTTTTTTCACGTCCTGGTCAATCTGTTTTTTCAATTCGGCCACCGAACTGAAGCGTTCCTCGCCGCGCAGTCTCTCCACGATATCGATGCTCAGTTCACCGCCGTAGAGGTCGCCGCTGTAATCGATAATGTAAACCTCCACCCCGCGCTCACTATCCCCGAAGGTAGGGTTCCGGCCGATGTTGGTCATCGAGCGGTAAGACCGGCCATCAATATAAGCCCGGGTGGCGTAAACTCCGTCAAGAGGAAGGGCGTGCTCCGGGTCAATCTCCAGGTTGGCAGTGGGGATACCCATCCCGGCGCCGCGTCCCGCCCCGGTCACCACCCGCCCGTGCAGGCTGAAGTCCCGACCGGTCATGCGGCGTACCTTGGTCATGTCACCCCCGGCCAGTGCCTGCCTGATGAGGGTGCTGCTGACCACCTCTCCGTTCAGCTTTGCCGGCGGCACCACGTCGACACTGAAACCCATCTCGCTACCCAGTAAACGCAGCGCGGCCGCGTCACCTTCCCGGCCCCGGCCGAGAGCAAAATCAGCCCCGATAACCAGGCCCCGCATTCGCAGGTGTTTCATCAGCAGCCCGACAAAACCGCGGGCGCCAAGCTCCGCCCATTCCCGGGTAAAAGACAGCGGCACCACTAACGCCACGCCTTCCTTTTCCAGGAGACGGCTTCTTTCCTCCAGGTCGGTGAGAAAGGGTATTCCGGTCTGCGGAGAGAGCACTTCCTGCGGGTTCCGGTGAAAGGTAACCACACCGGGGAGCAGATCTCGCCTCCCGGCGAGTTCGACAAGTTGTGAAATCAGGTGCTTGTGGCCGAGATGAACTCCATCGAAAACGCCGATGGTCAACAACGTATCTTTATCCGGTGAATGCCTGGTTAACTCTTCCTCCACCGACATAGCCTCTCTCGGACAAGGATTTTTCATAGCTGACGACAGGTAAGTGACGTCAGGGGTTTTACTGTCATCCCCTGTATCTATTTCAGCGCCCGAGGCATCCTAATACTAGCACAAGCGTCTCTGAGCGTCAACCTGACGGCGGCTATTTACCGACTGAGAAAACAGCCTGGGCAGTCACCGGGCGAGCCTAGTCCAGCCGGTGCAAGATTAAGCCGGAGGGTAACTTGGGATAAAAATAGGTGGACTTGCGGGGCATGCGGTCACCGGCGTCGGCCACGGCCTGAATCACTTCCGCCCTGACCGGACTGAGCAGAAGAGCCAGCTGGTATTCCTCTTCCCGTACTTTACCGACGGCTTCCCGGCGGTCATAGCTGTAAGCAAGAGACGTCTCTCCCGCATCGTAAGGCAATCCCAGCATCCCCTCCAGGATAATGTGGTCGACGATACTGACGTCCAGTCTCCGGTAAAGCTCGGAGTGAAAGTTCGGCATCATCGGGTCGGTGGCGGCGAAACTGCGTAGTTTCAGCAGGAAAAGGAAGGTGCCCATCAGGCCAAAGAGGACCAACCTGACCTGGTCGGTTTTCGAGCCCAAAAACTCGTCAACGCGCTCCCAGGCACCGGCGGCGCCCAGAGAAAGTTCTGTTATTTCAAAGAACGGCTGCAACCGGGATAAAAGCCCGTCCAGGGCAGCTTTGGGTATGCCACGCGCCATCCGGTGCGGCGGCAGAATAACCAGGCCGGGGTCGGCAAAATCCACCAGCGTCATCATGACAAAGTTAAACCCTTCGTCACCGGAAACATTGGCCAGCCGGGCGCGGCGCTCTTGCCGGTAAGCCAGGGCGCTTTCATAACGATGATGGCCGTCGGCAATGTATATCGGCTGGTTTTCCAGGCTGCGGCGTATCCGGTCGATTACCCCCGTCTCCGTAACCGCCCGTACCTCGTGCTTCTCACCGTCGGTAGTGCTCAACTGAATGACGGGCTGGCTCCGTTCCAGGGTGGCCAGCAATGACGAGAGGTTCTGCGCCGGGTCCTGGTACACGGCCAGGATTGAGCTGGTATTCGCCCGCAGCGCCCGCAACAGGCTTAAACGGTCGCCTCGCGGTTCGGACATGGTACCTTCGTGGGGGCGAACTACCCCCCGCTCCCATTCCTCCAGGCGGACCCGGGCGACAATGCCCCGCCGCCGGTATCTCTTCCCCTGGAAGGCAAAAAAGTGGTCGTGAAGGTAAATGGCCGGCCTGTCATCAGCTTTCAGGATATCCTGCGCCAGCCATTGCTCCAGAGTAGCCGCGGAACGGGTATAGCGGTTATCGGCATCCGTGTCCTGGGGTAGTTCCCGGTTATACTCCACGTGGACAAAATTATACTGGCTGCGGTGGTACAATTCCTGCTGCATGGCCGGGGTAATAATATCGTAGGGCGGGCAGACGACCGACGCCAGGCCGGTCACCAGCGACTGGTTGTAACGCACGCCCTGAAAAGGGCTGATATCAGCCATACTCACGCCCCGCTGTCCCAGAAACCCGGTGGATGCTTCTAGTTTAGCCTATGCCGCCCTCTCCGCGCAAGGCACTGGCGCGAGCCGCCTCTTTCGTGTTAAAATTAGTCCGTTATCGTGATTATCAGGAAACTTGTCGTCGGCCCGCTGTCTTCCAACTGCTATATCGTTGGCTCCGAATCGACCTCTGAGGGTATGATAATCGACCCGGCGGACGAAGCGGAGAACATCCTGAAAACCGTCCGGGATCTCGGGCTCAAGATAAAGGTTATCGTGCTCACCCACGGACACCCGGACCACTTGGGCGCCTTAAAACCGGTCCAGGAAGCCACCGGGGCTGAGGTGGCCGCCCACAGCGACGATGCGGAATGGGTGCAGAAGCAGCCGTTAGGCATGGTCTTCGGCCCCGCCTACCCGGCGCCGGACGCCCCTGACCGCCTCCTCGGCGAGGGAGATATCATCGATATCGGCGAGTTGCTTTTTTCGATTATTCACACCCCCGGCCATACCCCGGGCGGCATTTGCCTGCTGGGGCAAGGCGTCCTCTTCAGCGGCGATACCCTCTTCAACTCCGGGGTAGGCAGGTACGACCTACCCGGCGGAGACTATGAGCAACTGATGCACAGCCTCCGGGAAAAGCTGATGCCTTTACCGGAAGAAACTATCGTCTACCCGGGGCATGGTCCTGACACTACCATCGGGGCGGAGCGCCGGAGCAACCCTTTCCTGCGTTAAAAGACAGGGCGGAGGCCTGAAGCCCCACACCGGCAGCTCCGGGCGGGAAAGATATGAAACTGATTTGGGAAAAGCAGATCTGGCATTATTGCCTGCTGTCAGTTCTCCTTATCGGCGTACTGGCCTCAGGTCTGCGAGAAGGGTTCCTGACCGGCCAGTTCTGGGGCATCAGCGCCCGGCTCTGGTTTTACCTCGCCGTCGGGACGCCGGTAATGCACCAGGTCTACGTCTGGTTCTGCTGGCGGACACAGCTACATTATTCGCTGATTAGCCGATTATTTGGCCGGAAGGGCTTTATTTATTACGGCGTAATATTCGTGATACTACTGGTTTTAAGGCTATTCACAATCACCGGTCTCGCCCTGGCCTCCAGGGACAGTCTGCCGGTGAATCATCTTATTTCAAACATCCTGGCGCTGGTCCTGGCAGTCCCGGTTATCTATCTTCTCTATTCGGTAGCCAGATATTTCGGTTTCAGGCGGGCCCTGGGTATGGACCACTTTGACCAATCTTATCGCCATAAACCCCTGGTAAGAAAAGGCTTCCACCGATTTTCCGGCAATGCCATGTACGTCTACGGTTTACTGGCACTCTGGATACCCGGCCTGCTGACCGCTTCCAGTCCCGCCCTGCTGGTGGCCCTGTTCAGTCATATCTATATCTGGATTCACTACTACACACTTGAGAAACCGGATATGATAAGGATTTACGGCTCAGCCGGCCACTGAAAGAAAGAAGCGGCTCCCGGCCACTGCCCGGAGACAACTACCGGCGCCGAATGCCGGAGCAACCCTTTCCCGCGTAAAAAGACAGGACGGAGGCCTGAAGCCCCCGTCCCGTTTATTTCACTGTCAGGTTAATCCGGTCTAGAGCGCCACCAGCATCACGAATACCGGACCGAATATTACGGCAACCTTACCCACCAGTTTTATCAGGATATTAAGCGAAGGTCCCGCGGTGTCTTTGAACGGGTCGCCAACGGTATCCCCGATAACGGCCGCCTTGTGGGCGTCACTACCCTTGCCGCCCAGGTTACCCGCCTCGATGTACTTCTTGGCGTTATCCCAGGCGCCGCCGGCGTTGGCCATCATCACGGCCATGAGGAACCCGGTGAGCAACGACCCGACCAGCAGTCCGGCAACCGCTTCCGGTCCCAGGGTGAAGCCGAGGGCCAGCGGTACCGCCAGCACCAGTATACCGGGCAGCAGCATTGATTTCAGTGCCTTCTTGGTGGCGATATCAACGCAAGCTACGTAATCGGGCTTGGCGGTGCCTTCCATCAGCCCTTTTATCTCACGGAACTGCCGCCTGACTTCATTCACGATGGCAAAACCGCCTTCCCCGACCCCTTTCATGGCCAGGGCACTGAAAACGAAGGTAAGCATACCCCCGATGAGCACGCCGGCAATGACAGCAACGTTGGTCAGGCTGGCAACCTCGATATTAGCCACTTCGAAGTAGGTAGCCAGCCAGGCCAGCGAGGCCAGCGCCGCCGAGGCGATGGCAAAGCCCTTGCCCAGGGCGGCCGTGGTATTGCCCACTGAATCAAGGGCTTCACAGCGCTCCCGGACTTTTTCTCCCAGGCCGGCCATCTGGGCAATACCGGCCGAATTATCCGCGATCGGCCCGTAGCAGTCCATGGACAGCAGCATCCCCAGGTTAATCAACATCCCCATGGCGGCGATGGCGATACCGAGCAGATCGCCGAAAAGGTAAGCCACCACGGTGGCCGCCGCTACCAGGATTACCGGAATAACCGTGCTCATCAGGCCGGTAGCGATTCCTTCGATGATGGTTACCGCCGCCCCGCTCTCCGCCGCCCGGGCCAGCTTCTTGGCCGGGCTATATTCCGTTGAGGTGTAGTATTCGGTGGAAAGGGCGATCAGGAAACCGGCGCCCAGGCCGGATATCAGCGCCCAGAAAAGAGCCAGGTCACCCACATAAAGCTTGATGATGACGAAACTGGCGATGACCATCAGAATGTTGCTGACGTAGACACCCCGGTTCATGGCGCCGTGTGCCAGGGATACCTGTTTCTCAAAATCGGCTTCCACGTCTTTAGGTCGCACGGAGAGGGCGCCGATAATGGAAACGACGATGCCGGCCCCGGCAAGCAGCAGCGGCAGCATCAGGCCTGTGGTCGTCCCGAGGACGATAACGCCCAGCACCATGGAAGCGGCGATAGCGGAGACATAAGACTCGTAAAGGTCGGAACCCATACCGGCCACATCGCCGACGTTATCGCCGACGTTATCGGCAATTACCGCCGGGTTGCGCGGGTCGTCCTCCGGAATCCCTTTCTCAATCTTCCCCACCAGGTCAGCGCCGACGTCGGCGCTCTTGGTAAAGATGCCGCCGCCCGCCCTGAGGAAGAGGGCGACCGATGATGCCCCGAAGGCGAAGCCCAGCCAGACATGAATGTCATTCCAGATAAAAGCCACGATGGACAGTCCCAGCAGGCCCAGACCAACGACGCAAAAGCCCATCACCGCGCCGCTGGAAAAAGCGATTTTCAGCGCCTTGGCCCAGCTGCCCATGGCCGCGTTCGCCGTCCGGGAATTAGCCAGGGTGGCAATATTCATGCCCAGCCAGCCGGCCAGCGCCGAAGTTACCGTACCGGCAATGTAGGCAACGGCCACTATCGGTTTCGGATCAATAAAGACGGCCAGGATGATAGCGACCACCACCGTGAAAGCAAGCAGGGAGAGAAACTCACGGCGCAGGAAAGCCATCGCGCCATCCCTGATGGCCTTGGATATCTCTATCATCTTTTCGTTACCCGGGCTCTGGCGAACGATGTTTAACGCCAGGTAACCCACGAAACCCAGGGCCAGCAGTCCCGACACCAGGACAAGGATTTTTAAAATCCATGTTTCCATAAATTAACCTCCAGTAAGACTTCCGTTATATAGTAAAAAGAAAGGCTGGTTTCGCAAACCGCCTTCCCCTGTCTTTTTCAATGCACAAAGAGACCCCTTACCGGGCTACTCATTTTAACCTATTTACTCTCGAAGTTCAATCTGCCTGCTCAGGGAAAAGAGAGAAGAGAGGCGCCTCAAAGAGGCGTCTCGGCCGGCTAATTATCTTTTTCGAATTTTTCCAGCCGGTTCTCCAGGGCTTGCTGCCGGATGGCCAGCGTCAGGTCGCTGCGCGTCCTCTCCAGAACGCCGCGCACCATATCGGTAGTGCGCCGGAGACCGCCGGTTATGGCGTCCGGAAAGTCCATGGTCACCAGGGCGCTGTAAATATCGTCCATGGCGGTCAGTATCGCCTCGCCGCGGGAAAGGTCGCCGCCTCTCAGTCCGTCCAGCAGGTAACGCCGCAGTTCACCGGCCGCCTCGCCCATCCCGTTGAGGTATGCGGCGGCGCCGATAGTCAGCTCTGCCGGGCCGGGCAGCTTTTCCCCGGTGACCAGCGCCAGGACGATACATCCCTCGGCAAACTCTTTCTGCGCATCGCGGACATAGCCGGCATGCACCAGCTCGTGGTAAGCGCCCGCCGCCTGCTCCGCCTCGGTCAGCAAATCCCGCGCCGACTTGAGCAAGCCGACGGCCTGGTCAAACTCCTGCCGGTGCACGGCGCGAATCGACTGGCTGCAGCAGCGAATGGCGTCACGGCAGAGGGGCAATACCTTTTCCCGGGCGGCATCCCGGCGGGTAAAGTCCTGCCTTATCTTTTCAATAATCTCATCCAGGTTACCGGTTATCCTGTCCATTAACTGCCCCTATTCCGGCCGCAAGTTACCCGGCGGCCACGGTGGGTTCATTCTAGCACAGCTATTTCGGGACGGTAAAGTCTTCGGACGGCCTTCAGTCTTCGCCGACCGCGTTTTCGATAAGCTCAATCCGTCGCGGCTTACCTGACCAATCGAGTTCCACCGCCACGACATCGATACGCCAGGCTTCCGGCAGTTTTTCGTGTGTCTGCCGGTAGCCGTAGGCCACCATCCTCAATTTCTCCTTCTTGGCCGGGGTGATTGATTCCTCCGGCGTGCCGAACTGTCGGCTTCCCTTCGTCCGAACCTCGACAAATACCAGGCAGTCTTTCTGCCGGGCGACAATATCGATTTCACCCTCGGGACGGCGGTAATTGGTCTCCAGAATCCGATAGCCCCGTTTTTTCAGAAAGTCGGCGGCCAGCTTCTCACCCAGTATTCCGGTCTCCCGTCGTTTCATCGCTCCTGACTTCGCCCAGGAGAGGTTTCGCCTCTCTTGAACTCCCCTTATATTATAATTCTTAAAATACTAAAATCTTAGAATATAAATCCCTTAAACTCTTTTTATACTAAGCTATTTAAATACAAAACCTCTTGAACTCTTTTATACAAAGTTGTTGGAATACAAACCTCTTTAACTCTATTTATATGAAATTATTTAAATACAAAATCCCGGACCGGCCGGAAAGACCGGCGATGAATCGGCAGGGGCCCCAGGCGGCCCAGGCAGGCAAGGTGTCTCTCCGTGCCGTATCCCTTGTGGGCGGCCAGCCCGTAACCGCCGTAAACGCCGTCCAGTTCACGCATAATACCGTCGCGGGCTACCTTGGCGACGATTGAAGCGCAGGCAATCGAAAGGCACAGACTGTCGCCGTATTTTATGCCTTTCTGCGGAAGCGGGGACTCCGGCAGCTTAAAATAGTCGATTAACAAATAGTCGGGCGGTACCGGCATCCGGTCGATGGCCGCCTTCATTGCCAGACGCGTGGCGCGGGCAATCCCCTGCCGGTCAATGGTCAGGCAGTCCATGACGCCGATGCTCACCGAGACGGCTGCTGCGCGGATATGCCGGTCCAGTTCCTCGCGCCGTGCCCGGGTCAATTGCTTGCTGTCCCGTACCTGGCGTATCCAGCGGGCCTTTATCGGGAAGGGCAGGATAACCGCCCCCGCCACCACCGGGCCGGCCAGGGCGCCCCGCCCCACTTCATCCAGCCCGGCCACCCGCCGGTAACCCTGCTCCCTGAGCTTCTTTTCCTCGACCAGAGTCGGCGGCTGATGGTTATCGCCCAACTTTAAGCTCCCTGTATCAGAATTTTTAAGCTGTTTTTCCTCGACCAGGGTCGGCGGCCTGCAGTGGTTGTCGCCCAATTTTAAGCCCCCGGTTCA
>CBDUSH010000024.1:0-17268 GCA_965369965.1 uncultured bacterium
CGCAGTCAGCGGCGACTAGGTAAACTCGTCTTTGGAGAGGGCGACCAGGAGGATAGCGGCGACACCCACCGGCAGCGGGCCGAAAAACGGGATTGCCGCCAGTACCGCGGCGATGGAGCCTGTGAGGGCTAATCCCCATTTTTTTCGTCGCGCGGCGAAGATGCCGCCGACCAGCGACAGACCACCGGCAGTAATGGAAATGATAGCCAGAAACAGGAGCAGATTGGTGGCTAAAACGGGCAGCAAGTCCGGAATACCCGGAATAAAGCTCAGCGGCCGCCCGAGGATAAACAGGGCCAAGCCCAGGACGAAGAAGGAGGTGAAACCGACCGCCCCGGAGATAACACAGAGAACGCCCGCCACGGTAGGTTTCCAGGTTTGTTTCATAGCCATACCTCTTTGCCGGAAGTGGTAAACGTAGCCTAACACGACCGGATTTAGCTGTCAAGAAACCGTTGAACCGATACGCGCCGGACGGTCATCGAAGAGCCGGTTAGCGGCGCCGGGCCAGTTCATGCCGTAAAGCGGAAACCTTCCGCCGGGCTTCAGTCACCGTTGAGGGCGGGAAAGGCAGCGGACTGTAAGCGGCCCGACTGGCGGCGGCGGTCAGCCACTCCAAAGTCTCGCCGCCGGCGACAAGGTCAGGCTCAGTGGCAGCGGCGTATTCAAAGAGGGCCTGATGGGAGCGGCGGGAGGGTAGCCCCCGCCTATGCAGCAGGCTGAGCGCCCGGCGGTAGAGGTTAAGCATCGCCTGACGCGACGGTCCTTCCAGAGAACTGTAGCCCTGAAATACCGGTTCCGCTCTGACACGTCGGCGGCGGACGGATAGGAGCACGGCAATAACAATGATGCTTACCAGAAGCAACACTATCCATATCCAGCGGGGCAGGGAGAGAGTTCCCAGCGAGAAGCCGGCGGACAGCGGCGAGAGCATGGTGGAGAGGGAAACGCCGGTGAATTCCTCCAGGCCAAAGTAGACCCAGTTACGCCCGGAGGCAAAGCCCATGGCGGCATCGGGGCGGGGGGTGGGATCAAAGGCGACCCAGCCGTGCCGCTGGAAATATATTTCCACCCAGGCATGGGCGTCACCGACCCTGACGATGTGGGCCCCGGTGAGCGGGTCGATATAGCCGGGCAGGTAACCGGCCGCCACGCGGGCGGGCAAACCGGTGTGCCGGGCCATGACGGCCATGGCGGTGGCAAACTGCGAGCAATAGCCCGCCTGCTGCTCAAAAAGGAAATAGTCCACGGCATCCCGGTCATCCGGCAGGGGGCCCACGCCCAGGTCATAAGGGTAACCGGCGAGCAGGAACTGCTCCAGGCGGACGGCTTTATCATAATCGGTGGGCGCATCCAGCACGATAGAATCGGCGAGGGCGGCGGTACGGGCGGTGATGGGCGGCAGGGTGGTGGCGGCAACGTCCAGAGATACGGCGCGGTCACCGCGGAGTCGTTCGGGGCGGAGGTTGGGCGTCAGGGAAAGGGTGCGGTACAAAGTACCTTTTTCAAGAAAAGCCTGCATCTCTTCCGGCAGGTAAATCCGGCCGGGCCAGTAGCCGGTAAAAATGGCGTTGGGCTGGTCAGCGAGTAAAAAGTAAGTCTGCCAGTAGGTTCTTTCCCCGGAAGACCTCAGCCGAGAATCGGGGAGGACGTATTCACCCCGGCCAACTTCACGCAACCGGGTAATCGAAGAGGAACTGAGCCAGCCGCGTCCATCGTACACATCCAGCGTCAGACCCCGCCAGTAACTGGAGACACGGCTTCTGACGTGCATGACGGGTTTATCCGCCAGGGACCCGATATAGCCCAGGGCGGCATAGTCACCGGCAGCGCCGGGAGGCCGGTCAAGGAGGGAGGGGAGGATTTCCGGCGCCACGGAGGCACCGGGGCGGCTGGGGAGTATGGAAAGACTGCCGAGACTGAGGTCAATCCGGCTGGGCAGCCAGCTTGCCTGGGCTACCTGGCTGCTCACCAGGCGGGGCATGAGCAGGAAAAAGGAGGTAGAAATAAGGACGGCAGCCAGGGTGAAGCCGAACGATAATCGAATGAGGGGGCGCCACTTCAGTTCACCGACAACCACGGCGCGGGCGGTTTCAGTTTCGATACGGCTGACGACCGCCGAAGCGATGGCCAGGACGATAAAGCCGGATGGAAAAACAAGGAACCAGAAATTCAGCGCCAGTTCGCTGACCAGCACCAGCAGTAAACCGCCGAGGACAAGACTGGCGAGCACGTTACGGGGCCGCATCATATCGAAGCTGCCGATGACCAGGCCATAAATCAAATAGCGGGAGAGAAGCAGGCGGTCGCTCAGCCCGGAGAGCAGGATGTCCCCGCCGAGGTAAGCGGTGAGTACCATGAAAAGCAGCAGAATCAAGCTACGGCGTATCGAAGCGTGACGACGACGCCAACTATAGAAATGACCGGCGGCCAGCCCCAGCACGCCCACAGTGAGTAACAGCGGGTCACGGATGGTCCAGGCGACGGCGCCGACGGCACACCCGACGGCGAGAAAAGCCAGCAGGCGGGAAACGGCGGCGCCTCCAGGCGCGGACATGGTCAACGCGTCACCATCGAGAGGCCACCGACAGAAGCCAGCGACTTACCCAGTTTCCGAATGGCATCTTCCAGATTGTTAAGAGGGCAGCGGACGACGGTAATATTGCATCCCTGCATACGAGAGGTAAAAGCAGCCGCATCCTCCTCCGGAGAGAAACCTTCCAGCAGCACGGCGAACAAGCCGCCGGCCCGGCCGGCCAGCAACTCCAACGCCGGAATACTGTCAGGGTCAGCGACGGGCACGACGGCAACCACAGTTTTACCCGGCGCTACCGCCGGAAGCAACTCGGGCAGAGTTTTGCCGGCGCCTGTTTCGAGACGGGCCAAGTAGTGCATTGCTTCCGGCCAGCCAGCGTTATGTAAAGGTTCTGTCCCGGCAATAATATCGACACCGCGTCCGGAAGCGGCACAAAGCCCGGCCAGACTGGCGGCAACGCGGAGGCTGTATTCAAGGGTCGTTTCCCTACCTTCTCCAAAAACGCGGTTGGCAGAAAATATCACGGATACGGAACCCTGCCCTGACTGCTCGAACTGTTTAAGCATGAACTGCCCGGTGCGGGCGGTGTTGCGCCAGTGGATATGTTTAAACGGGTCGCCGGAGTGATATTCGCGGGAACCGTAGAACTCGCCGGCGGCAGATGACCTGACGGCATGCCCCTGTTCCGCCCATGACTCGACAGCGAAGGGCAGACTGTCCATCAGGAAGTAACGAGGGTAAACGGTCAGGCGGAGAGGTAGAGAGAAGCAGCGCCGTTTCCGAAAAAGCCCCAGCGGAGCGCCGGAAGAGAGCATAATGTCGGCGGAAGGGTAATAACCGCGCCGGTAGCAATCCGTAGTATAGGAAAAAGCGGTGGTGTTGCCCGGGGGGAGGCAGGTAAGGAAAAAAGCTTTCCGGCGCTCTTCCGGCCGGTCGAAAGGGCACTCTTCGAGCAGGCTGACGAAATAACGGGGGAATCGGCCGTGAGAAGTCACCCTTAGCCGCACCTCGACGGTATCGTCTTCCAGGGGGCCGTCGAGGGACAAACTCCCGAAGCCGGCACGGGGAAGCAATACCTGCCTGTCGACGCTCAGCGAGCGCAGACTGTACCAGGGGATAAAAGCGGAGAGCAGCAAGATGCCCCAGATAACGGCGTCAAAGAGATAGAGCCAGCCAATCTGGGTCTGGCTGGCCACGAAATAGCCGAGGAAACCGGCGATAGTGAAAGCAACGCCCGCTTTAGTCATCGGTCAAGGCCATCCCTTCTAGAGAGGGACAGGAACGGTATTCAAGAGAGATACGAGGTAATTTCCCGCCGCACCGGATTCGGCAGAACGCACCAGGATACGATGCCCGAGCACGGCCGGCGCCACCTTTTTAACATCGTCGGGGGTAGTAAAGTCCCTGGCTTCCATCGCCGCCCGCGCCTGCGCCGCCCGCTGCAGGTAAACGGCCCCACGGGGACTGACGCCGATGGCAATATCCGGGTCATTTCTAGTCTGAGCGACGATGGCGGCAATATATTCTTTCACCGGACGGGCGACATTGACCCGGGAGACCTGCGCCTGCATGGCGATAACATCCGCGGCGGTAAGGACCGGTTCCAGAGTAACCTCGCCGTGCTCGTGTCGTTCCAATATCTCCACTTCTTCATCACGGCCGGGATAGCCGATGCCGAAGGAAAGCAGGAAACGGTCCAGCTGGCTCTGGGGGAGGGGAAAGGTACCGTGGGTCTCGGCATGATTACGGGTGGCGATGACAAAGAAGGGGCGGGGCAGAGACCGGGTGGTACCGTCAAAGGTGACGTATCCTTCGCCCATGGCTTCAAGCAGGGCCGACTGGGTGCGTGGGCTGGAGCGGTTTATCTCATCGGCAAGGACGATATTGGCGAAAACGGGGCCGGGTACGAACTTGAAATTGCCGTCGTCCGGAAGGTATATCGACGCGCCGGTAATATCGGTGGGGAGAAGGTCAGGGGTAAACTGGATACGCTTAAAATCGGCCTGCACCGACTTTGCCAGCGCCTTGGCGAGCAGGGTTTTACCGACACCGGGGTAGTCATCAAGGAGGACGTGTCCCTGGCAGAGCAAGCCGAGCAGACTCATACGGACGACTTCCGGGCTAGTAACAACCACGCGGCGAATATTATCGACGACGTCCTGAACGTGTTGCGCGAATTCCTGATTCACCAGACCTCCAGAGCGGCCGGGATTCAAGCCGGAAGACGGCCACCCGATTCATTATAACCTTTGCCGGAGCCGAAATAATACCGGTTATCCGCCCGGTTACCGAGAGCAGCCGCGGTTAACCGCGCCCGTCAGCGGTAGTCAAAGACCCGGGGGGCGACAAACTGGATGAGCGCCAGCGCCGCGAGCTGGGCGGTCAAGCCGCCAAAAGGCCCGTTTTCCTTATCGGGACAGATTTCTACCAGGTCAATCGCCCGGACGAGAGGAGACTCACGGAAGATGTTGACGATATCGATAAGCTCCTGGGAAGTGATGCCGCCCGGTTCAGGCACGCTGATAGCCGGGACGTAGCAAGAATCAACGACATCGATATCGAAGCTGACATAGACGGCGTCGACTCCCTTGCCGGCCAATTCCATAGCTTCCTGAGCGGCCGCCTTGACGCCTTTTTCCCGGACAACATTCATGGACATTATATTGGCACCCCGGGCGATGGCGTAGTCCATGCCTTCGGCGGGACGCGCCCAACCGCGCAGGCCCAGCCAGACCATATTGCTGACGTCGATGACGTCCAGTTCGGAAATGCGGCGGGCGGTGGTGCCGAGGGTATATTTACCGGCCCCCGGCCAGTTGTCAAAAAGGTCGGTGTGAGCGTCTACGTGGATGTAGCCCATCTTGAAACCGGGCTTTCCTTGGGCCAACCCTTCACTGGCTCCCCAGAAACAGGGAGCGGTGACATAATGGTCACCGCCCATAACGAGCGGGAAGGCGCCCGAGGCGGTGATGTCACGCAGAGCTTCCCGGATAACCTTGTTGTTGCCGTCCATATCGGTACCGTGAAGGGTAAGGTCTCCTAAATCGAAAATGCGCGGTTCGGCGAGGGGTTTGACCCGCTTTCCGGACCACAAATCCATGACTTCCCACCCGGGGCTGAGCGCCATACGGGAGACAAGAAACTCGCTGCCGGCACGGATGGCGGCGGGGGCGAGGGCGGTGTTACCGGGTATCAGGGAGTTATTATAGGGAACGCCGAGTACCGCCACGGCTGTTTCCGGTTGGGGGATCTCCTCCAGAGTGCAGCGGGGAGCTCTCAGGAAAGTGATTGATTTTTCATCTGCCGGTGACGATTGGTCGGTCATAAATTTAATCTCCCTTTTTTCAATAAATAATTTCGGTTATCTTGCCGGTAGAGCCGGGACTGATACGTACGATATATTTTGCTCAAGATTACCCGTATCTTCTCAACACTACTTGGTATTATTTAAATATATTCAAAAATATTCAAATGTATCGCAAATTACCCGTATTTTCTCAAAACTACTTAGTATTATTTATATTTATACAAAAATATTCAAAATTGTTCGCGGAAGTGAGGCCCGGAAGTCTGATAGCCTTTCTTTTTATTTATCACGTTATAGAGGCGTTTTCCATCCAGGTAACGCCCCAGGTTGACGCCGAACTGGGCGGTTATCTTCTCCAGATTTCCCTGGTAGTCTCCGCCGACGTGAGCGCTGTAAACGACGTTGGGAAGTTCCCATAATTTATTATCGGGAGGCAGCGGTTCTTCGGAAAAGACGTCCAGCCCGGCGCCGGCAATCCAGCCTTCTTTCAGGGCGCGTATCATGGCCGCTTCGTCAACAATCTTGCCGCGGCTGATATTGATGAGGTAGGCAGTGGATTTCATGGCGCGAAATTCTTTTTCGCCGAACATATTCAATGTCTCTTCGGTGAGCGGAATAAGCACCACCACATAGTCGCTTTCGGCGAGCAGGCGGGGCAACTGTTCCGGAGGCAGCAAGACGTCTACGTTGGGCAGGCGGTCACCGGGTTGGGCGCTGCGACGGGTGGCTATTACCCGCATGCCGAAAGCTTTGGCCAGGCGGGCGACTTCCCTCCCGTAGCCCATGCCCATGATGCCGACCGTGTGGGAACGCAGGAGGGCCGGTGAAAACTCCACCCAGCGTTTTTCCTGCTGCCAGCGAAAGCGGGCCGGGGCCTGTTTGGCGAGCTGGAGCATGTTTTCCAGAACCAATTCGGCCATGGCGGCGGTATGGGTGCCACTGGCATTGGTAACGATGACGCGGCTGCCGGCGATACCGGTATTGGAAGTGATTGCCGCCTGTGGCAGGTCCAGGAAAGAATCCACCCCGGCAGACTGGGAGTGTAACCATTTCAGACGCGGGGCGCGGGTGATGAGATTCAGGGGGAGATCCGAACCGGGGAGATGCGACCAGCAGCCGTAGATAACCTCGGCCTCAGCGAGCAGGGCGTCCAGCTGTTCTTTTGAAGACGAATCACCGTTCATCTCGGCCCGGACAAGGGCGGAAGCGTCTTTCAGTTGTACCCGGGGGCTGAGGTTGGCGATGGAGCGATTGTTTTCTTCGCCGACATAACTGGTGACGAGAACATTGACTTGTTTTTCTGACATGTGGCAGGTTTCCTTTCTTCAGCGACGCGATAATTTAATATAGTCGTTATGCCGGTTCGAGTCAAGGCTGCGGGCATAATCACGAGTATTGATTGAGTCCGACGGGTTTCAACCGCCAGGCAAGCAAAGCACCGAGAAAACTGGCGACGGCAAAAGCAACGAAGGCCGGGTAATAGCTGCCGCTGACGTCAAAGATGTAGCCGGCGGCCACGGTGCTGGCGCTTTCGATAATCTGGTTGCCATTCATGATGACCCCCAGGATGATGCCGTGCGAACTCAAGCCGAAGTACTGGGCGATCGACGGGGACATCAGGGCGACGGCGCCGCCGTGACCGAAACCGAAAAGAGCGGCGAAGACATAAAACATCCATAATTCCCGGATGGTCAATAACCAAAACAAGGCGGCCGCTTCCAGCAGCAGGACGATGACGAGGGATTTTTTACAGCCGATTTTATCGGCGACGATGCCGACGACAACCCTACCCAGCGAAGTCGAGCCGCCGATAACCGCCAGAATAACGGCCGCGTTCGCCGAGGGAATACCCAGGCCGGTGGCGTGCAGGATGATATGGGCGGGGATGGCGCCGGAGCTGGCGATAAAGCCGAAAAAGGCCCCGGTCAGTAACCAGAACTGGCGGTTACGCAACGCTTGCCGGAGGGTAAAACTTATCACCGGCGCCGATTCCAGGCCGGCGAGCCGGTCAGCGCCGAAGGGGAGTTGCCCTATCCGGGAGGGGTCTCGCTTTAAGGTCTGTGCCACCAGAACGAGCACGACCGTGACGATAATACCGATAATGCGGTAAGTATCCGTCCACTGGAAACGGAGAAGCAGACCGGCGGTCAGGGTGGGGAATATCATCACCCCGACACCGAGACCGGCTAAGGCGATACCGGTCATCATGCCGCGCCGCCGGGTAAACCAGCGGGCGACAGTCGACGCCATGGGAACGACGGTAGTGCCCATGCCGGCACCGACAACACCGTAATACAGGTAAAACTGGCCGAGGGTGCTTACCTGTGACAGCAGTAAAAAGCCGGCACCGAAAAGGAGGGCGCCACCGATAACCACCGGACGAGGGCCGAAGCGGTCAGTCAATTTCCCGGCCAGAATACCGAAGGGGCCAACCAGAAGCAGCGCCAGTGAGTAAGCTCCCGAAGTGCCTGCCCGGCTCCAGCCAAAGGTTTCCAGCAGCGGTTCAAAAAATACGGCGAAGGTAAAAAGGCCGCCCCACATAAAAGCCATGACCAGGAAGGCAGCCGCGACGATGACGTAGCCGTAGAAGAGTCCAGTTTTCTTGTTTTCAGACATGGCGAGGCTTACTGCCAACCTTTATCTATCATCAGGTATTCCGATGGACCGAGCCGTCTGTGCCGGAGATTATCTTATCATCAACTCGGGCAGCCAGGTGATTAACGACGGGAATATTATCATGAGAATCATGGCAAACATGATGATAAAGATGTAGGGGATCACACCGCGTATGATATGGGCTGAAGTCAGCCCCAGTTCCGGCGGAGCAACACCCCGGAGCACGAAGATGGCGAAGGCATACGGCGGCGTGAGGAAAGACATCTGAAGGTTAACCACAATCATAATGCCGAACCAGACGGGGTCAAAGCCGAGCATGGGGGCCAGCGGCGCCAGAATGGGAACCATAATGAAGAAGATGCCCAGCCATTCGATGAAGAACCCCAGTATGAAGTAGATGAACATGACGACAAAGAAGATACCCCAGCGACCGCCGGGCGTGCCCAGCACGAATTCCTGTACAACCTCGCCGCCACCGGCTTTGAGAAAGACGCCGGTGAAGGCAACCGAGGTGGCACCGATAAATATGACCATGCTGCTGATGATGAGAGAGCGGCGCAGTATGTTTCTCATCACCGGCCAGGTGAGACGTTTATAGGAGGCCGTCAAGACAAGGGCGGCAAAGGCGCCGATAGCGGCCGCCTCGGTGGGGGGAGCAATCCCGGCGAAGATAGTGCCCAGCACGGCCAGGATAATGAATATCGGGGGGAGCAGTGAGGTGAAGAGCAGCTTCATTTTGTGCCGCATGGGAACGGTTCTTTCGGCCACGGGGACGGTGGGAGCCAGTGACTTGTCAGTATAACAACGGATGATGATGTAGACAATATATAAAGCGCCCAGGAGCAGGCCGGGGATCATGGCGCCGAAGAATAATTTGCCCACCGAAATCCGCGCCATAGGGCCGTAAATAACGAGCATAACACTGGGGGGAATGAGGATTCCCAGGCTGCCGCCGGCACATATCGCGCCTGCGGCGAGACTTCTATCATAGCCCCGGTTAATCATGGCGGGAAGAGCCAGCGCGGAGAGCATGGTAACCGAAGCGGTAATGACACCGACACAGGCGGCCAGGATGGTACCGAGCACGACGGTGATGATGGCCAGGCCGCCACGGAGACCGCTGAGCAAGAGATATAACGCGTCGTACATTCTATCGGCGATGCCGGAGTATTCCAGGACAACGCCCATAAAGACAAAAAGAGGCAGAGCCAGAAGGACATAATTATGCATGAGAGAAAACAATTGCATATAAATGAGGTGGAAGACGGACGGCCCGAAGGCGAGATAACCGACAACCAGGGCTACCGTACCGATGGGAAAAGCCAGGGGGAAACCAAGCATTACGGTGACCAGCAGTCCCCCCATCATCAGGATAGTGATAAGTTCAGGACTAATATCAATCATAGTTCTTCCTTCTTAATCCACATATGTAAATCGCGAATGAGCTTGGCAATACCCTGAGGTACAAACAGGAAAAAGCCAAGCGCCATAACCGTCCGTATCGGCCAGGCGGGGGGGTAGAGGTAAGTCTTGGTCAGTATTTCACCTTCCACAAAGGCCCGTAAGGCCCACTCCGAGGCAATAACCCCTATAATGATGATAAACGGGAAAAAGAAGAAGACACTGGTGATGGCGTCAGAGATTGCCCTGCCCCGGGGTGACAGGAGCCTCCAGAATACATCCACCCGGACATGGCCGTGATATTTGTGCGTGAAACCCATGCCTCCGGCGCCAATGGTAACCCCTATCATCGTGGCGTATTCATAGGAGTATATGGTGGGCGACTGCAAGACATATCTCATGAAGACTTCCCAGGTGAGCAGGAGGACAAGGGCAAGACCGAACCACATGACGATGTGCCCCGTCCATTCGCTAATAGATTCGCATATCTGCACTGTTTTTCTCATCACGAATGACACATCCTTGTTTTTGCTTAAAGTTATCCAGGAGTCATATCCGCGGGATGAATTTATTCAGTCCCCCGCCCCGGGCATATACCCGGGGCGGAGAAAACTGATGACTGTTACACTCTGCGTTGGTAGCAGCCTAGAATACGCTCTGTGATTCAGCCAGTGCCTTGTAGGCACGCTGGGAAAGGAGGACCCGGGCATAGTAGCTATCCTGTCCGTACTCGTCTATCTTGCCGTCAAAGAACTCGATGGCCGCAGCCAGGACCGCGTCTTCGATTTCCTTGGGCAGTTTTTCAACGGTTACACCGTAGTCACGAATCATCTCTATGGCGACGCCATTCTTTGGCAATTGCTCCAGCCAGAGAGTATTGATAGCGCCCCTCAAGACATATTTAACAATTACTTTAAGGTCGTCGGGGAGCTCATTCCAGGACTCATCGCTGACCAGCCAGCAGCTGCTGTCCGAGGGAGCGCGGCTGAGCGAGAGATACATGTAGTCTACGACTTCATGGAAGCCCATATCCCACATTTCGGCGGCTCCACCATACTCGAAAGCATTGATGACGCCACGCTGCATCGACTCATAGAGCTCTCCGCCGGGCAGGAAGACCGTCGAGGCACCCAGCATAGTGAGGACTTCGCCGCCGATACCGGCCGTCCGCATCTTCAGTTTTTTCATATCAGCAACGGTTTCCAGAGGAATGTTGGTGTAAGCGAAGTCTTCCGGTGACCACAGGTGGCTAGCCAGATAAACGATGCCATATTTGGCGTAGCCTTCTTCGGCCAGTTCATAACCACCGCCGCCTTCCAGCCAATACATCAGTTGCGGGTCAGAAAGTCCACCAACTTTATTGTCGAACAGCGGGAAGACAGGTTCGAGGTTGTTGTAGTAGGCGTTAGCCCCGTAGACAAAGTCAAGGGTGCCAGTGCGCAGAGCACTAGCCTCTTCGGTGGCCGGGACAACAGCCCCGCCGGCAAAGAACTCGATTTCGAGGCGTCCGCCGGCTGCCGCCATGACTCTCTGGATTACCTTTTCCGCCATAATGTGAGCGGGGTCACCGGACGCAAAGGCGGACTGGGCAGTCCACGTGATTACCTCAGCCGGCTGTGCCGGGGCTGGAGCGGGGGCCGGGGCCGGAGCCGGGGCGGGAGCCGGGGCTGGAGCGGGTGCTGGCGCTGGAGCAGGTGCCGCGCAGCCGGCAATAACCAGCGCAACGACAAATACCAAGACCATTACTGTAGATATAATTCTTTTAGCCATTTTACCTCCTAATAATTATCAACGAAGAACAAAATAAGCGTTACTTTGCCGAACTTCTATCACCTCCTCTAATAAATTGCCGGTCTAATTAAAATAGCTGAATGTTATGCTGCTCCTCTGTATTTCAGAATGAAACGTAGCTGGCTTATAGTATCGCAGAGTTCGATGTTTTGTCAAGACCAAAGTTAGAATCAGTGTTTTCAGGTAAGTTCAGGTGATTTACCTGTGTCTGTCGATACGGTAGAGGATTACCTTTCACTGCCAGGAAACGGCGACTGCCATCCCGATATATTGTGTCAACGTTTCAGGATTTTTCCCGGACGTTTAGTTCCGTTTCCGGCCGTTTTAGCCCTCTCCGGAGAAATGCCAAAACATCTTCAGGCCTCATTTGGAGTTATTTCGGCACCTGGGTGTTAATATCCCGGGTAAAACCCCTTTTCTTTCAGTTTCAGTGCGTCTCAAGGGTCCTCCAGACACCGGACGCCATGTCAAAACAGGCGATTTTGGCATTAGAAGAACCGGAAAGCAGTCGCCCCGGTCCGGCTGGCCTTTTCGTAGACCAGTTTAGCGCAGACCAGGTCCTGGATGGCCAGGCCGGTGGAGTCAAAAATGGTTATCTCTTCATCATTTTCCCGACCCACGATGGCGCCGGAGACTATATCTCCCAGAGTGCCGCGAATATTTTCTATGCTTATCTCTCCCCTGGCCAGGGGAAGGTTAATCTCCCCGGAGTGACCGGCCTGTTCCAGGTCATCAACTACTATCCTGGCCTCGGACAGCAGAGACGAGCCGAGCTCCTGTTTTCCGGGAGCATCAGCGCCGATGGCGTTGATGTGGGTGCCGGGGCGGACGTGTTCTTTTAAAACAACCGGGCCGGTGGCATAGGTGGTGGTAACAATAACGTCGGCGGCAGCCGCTTCAGCTACCGAAGCCACCGGACGGATGTCCAGATTTAACCGTTCGCCCATTTTGCGGACAAACCGCCGGCTGGATTCTTCGTCGGGAGAAAACGCCTTGACTTGAGTAATCGATGGCAGGACTTGCCTGATTGCCATCAACTGGGTTTCCGCCTGCCGACCGGTACCTACCATGCCAATAATCGAAGCTTCTTTACGGGCGAGATATTTGACGGCGATACCGCCGGCGGCTCCGGTACGCATGCCGGTGATGTGGGTGCCGTCCATTATCGCCACCGGGTAGCCGGTGGCGGGGTGGCAGAGGGTGATGACGGCCATGACCGCCGGCAAGCCGTAATTATGGTTTTCCGGGTAAACGCCGACCCATTTGATGCCGGCGCTGTCATCGATAAAGGCGGGCATAGCTCGAAAATCACCGCCATATTCGGGCAGTTCCAGGTATATTTTACAGGGCATGACGGCTTTTCCCTGTGCCTTGAGGATAAAGGATTTTTCCACCGCCGCCAAAGCCTCATTCATATCAAGCAGAGCCTCGACGTCTTCCTGACCGATGAGTATGGTTTGACGCGCGACGTCGCCTTTTGTATCATTCACAGAGAGAACCTCCTTCAGTATGTCCTACTGTCATTTTATTACGTTTTCTGTGTTTGTCAAGGCGATGTTATGTAATAGCATTACGTATTATAATATATTACAGATATATATTACGCTATACGATATTTATTGAATGAAATAGCTGTTTAAAGAGTCGCATTCTGTATAAAAGTATACGGTTTGACGTGAATATTACCGGCGGGTAAAATAAGGGGCAATATGGCTGTTTTTCTGGGAATAGATACCGGCGGCACTTACACGGATGCCGTGCTTCTTGACGACAAGCGCGGTATCATGGCTACCGCCAAGGCGCTGACCACCCGGTACGACCTGGCGGTGGGGATACGAAAGGCCGTCCGGACGGCACTGCCCGACCCGATACCGGATATCCAGCTGGTCTCGCTGTCCTCAACTCTGGCGACCAACGCTATCGTGGAGGGAAGGGGCAGCCAGATATGCCTGATACTGGTGGGGTACGAGCCGCACATGGTGGCCGAGGCCAGGCTGGAGAGGCTGGCATCTAAAAAGAACATCATTCTCGTCCGGGGAGGCCATGGGGTGGACGGCAAGGAGCAACAGCCCCTGGATATCAAGGCGGTACGGGAAGCAGTCAGGAAACGGGCGTCAAAGGTGACCGCGTTTGCCGTTTCCGGTTTTTTCGGGGTGCGTAACCCGACCCACGAACTGAGAATACGGCGGATGATACACCGGATGACCGGACTGCCGGTAACCTGCGGGCATGAACTGACCTCGCAACTGGATGCGCCGCGGCGTGCCATGACGGTAGCCCTCAACGCGCGGCTGATACCGCTGCTGCAAGAGCTCATCACCAGCGTTTCCGGGATACTTGACGAACAGGGTATCAACGCCCCACTGATGGTAGTCAAGGGAGACGGTTCGCTGATGGACGCTCACCTGGCGCTGGAAAGGCCGGTGGAGACCATCATGTCCGGGCCGGCGGCCAGCGTTATCGGCGCCCTGCACCTGTGCGACGAGAAGGACGGTTTTGTAATCGACATGGGCGGCACGACCACGGATATCGCCGCCGTGCACGACGGACGATTAATCCTGAATCACGAAGGCGCCGAGGTGGGCGGCTGGCGGACGATGGTGGAGGCAATAGACATGCGCACCACCGGATTGGGCGGCGACAGTGAAATCCATATCGACGGCGACGGTCGCCTGAAGGTAGGCCCGCGCCGGGTGGTCCCGTTGAGCTTACTGGCCGCGGAGTACCCGGAAGCTCTGGCATTGATACAGTCCCAACTGATGGAAACCCAAAGCGATGACAGCGGCCGTTTTATCACCCGTGAGCGGCCGTTAAAACCGGACCGGGATAATATCTCTCCGACGCAGGAGGAGATATGGGAATTGCTGGGCAAGGGCCCTGTTTCCATGTCCAGCTTGTCCGACGGTGTAAGAACGACGTCCTATTTCGAGTATGCCCTGGACGGATTGAGGGAGCACGGGCTGGTGGTCAGCAGTGCTTTTACGCCCACGGACGCCGTCCACGTGCTGGGCAAATATCGCAGCGGTTCCACAGAGGCGGCCGAACTAGGGGCGGAGCTGTGGGCGCGGCGGATGGGTATCAGCAAGGAATCTTTTTGCGAACGCGTGGTCAGTGAAGTGATAATACGGGCCGGCTATATTTTGATAGAAAGCGTCCTGGCCGAGGACAACGGCCTTTCCCTGAAGAACGGAGACAAGGTGGTCAACCTGCTGGTGAACCGGGCACTCGGCGCCGAAGACGGCGGCAACCTTTCAGTGACTTTCTCATTGAAGCGACCGATTATCGGCATCGGCGCGCCGGCGGTGACCTATCTCAAGCCGCTGGCGGAGAAATTGAACACGCCAATCTTCATCCCCGAATACGCCGAGGTAGCCAACGCTATCGGGGCGGCGGCCGGGGCGGTGGTACAGAAGGTGCGCATTCTGATACAGCAACCGGAAGGAACGGAGACGCCTTACCGGGTTTATGCGCCGTCCGGGGTGCGTCTTTACGAGCTGCTGGACAACGCCAAGTCTTACGCCCGGCGCACCTCCGTCCGATTAGTCCGGAAGCATGCCCACGAGGCCGGGGCAAGCCGGATAAAACTACAGGTCAGCGAGGACGAGCGAATAGTACGGGCCGGCGCCGACCTGCTTTACCTGGGGACGGAGATAACCGCCACCGCCGTGGGACGCCCCAAGCTGAAGGAACGGCGCAGGCAGAAGTAAGGCGCCGCCGTATTGGCGCACCGGTACTCTGAAAGACCGGCTACGGTCGGCTGTCCCACGGGTTGCCACTCGCCTACAACGATATTGCCTGGTGGACTTGAGCCGATTTCCTGGCGGCATCCAGGATGGCCATCTGGTTGAGAATATCATGATGCCCGACCGAGGACGGGCGTTTTTCCAGAATTGCGTTGACAAACTCTTTAGTCGCCACAGCGAAATTGTGCGGGTCTTGAGTGCCGCTGGAGATGAGTTTATCGCCGAGGTATAACTCGGTGGAAAAGACGCCCACCAGTTGCTTCAAATCATGCCCGCCGGCGATGTTTATCTGAATCCTGCCTTCGGTGCCGACGATTAACAAGTCGTTGCGGGCGGGGGTGGTATTCAGGGAGAGGTGATTGGTGGCCATTGTGCCGTCATCAAACCGGATGGTAATGATGACCTCATCCATCCCTTCCAGTTCCGGGTTGACGGAAGCGGCTTCGGCATAGACGCGCACCGGTTTTTTACCTTCGCAGAGCCAGAGAATAATATCGACGGTGTGGGCGCCCATCATCGGGAAGCACAGTCCGCCGGTTTTGGCCACGTCCGCCCACCAGGGCGGGGTGGTAAAACGGCCGGGGGCCGGCGTCAGGGTAAAGGCTTCCGCCATGACGAAGAGAATGTTGAAGACTTTACCGATATCGCCGTTCATGACGCGCCGTTTGGCTTCCTGCATGGAGGCTAGAAAGCGCAAGTCCTGTCCCGCCTGGAGCACCAGTTTCTTTTCTTTTGCCCGGTCAACCATCTCCCTGGCTTCGGCCAGGCTGATGGCCATCGGCTTTTCGACCAGAACGTGACGGCCGGTTTCCATCACCTGCATGGCAATCGGCTGGTGCAGGTTATGAGGCAGGCAGATTACCACCGCCTGTATTTCAGGGTCGGTGAGGGCCTCTTCAACACTGAGATAATATTTTGTTCCGGCCTCTTCAGCCGCCGGGCGGGCCCGCGACTCATCGGCGTCAATCACCGCGGCGAGGCGGGCGATATCCGGGTTGAGGGCGATGGCGTCAATGTGAGTCCGGCCGACACGTCCCGTACCGACGACGGCGACACCGATTTTTTCTTTAAGGGTGACCAAGGGCAGCCTCCTTTTTTATTTCAATACCTGTTTAATAATTTCGCCTACCTTCTCTTCGGTAGCGAAGCCCTGGGGGCTTTGCTTTATTTCCTGACGGATAAGATCGAGAATACCGTCGAACTGCTCATCGGTCGCCTTAAACCCCATAAGGTTAATCTTGACGCCGAGGGCGCTGGTTTCGCCTTTAGCCAGCGAGGAAAGACCGAACTCCAGACTCTCCTCAGCGCCGAGCACTTCCGGTTTAATCACGTTATAGGCATACCAGTGGCCGGAGAGCAGGGCGGCGATGTGGATATCCGTTTCGTGCCGGTACATATTATCGCCGGTGACGGGGCGGTGCGGCTCAATGGGGATACCCCAGTGTCTGGCCACCAGGCTGGAGAGCGGTTTCAGCTTGTCCAGTTTTATCCCGGTGGGCACGCCGTAAAGGGCTTCCAGTGAGGCGACTACCCAGTCCGCTGAGGGTATGCCGCCACGGTCGCCCAGCCCGTTGACGGCGGTATCAATGACGCTGGCGCCGACGGTGACCGCCGCCAGGGCATTGGCGGTGGCCTGACCGAAATCGTTGTGCTGGTGAAGGCCAATCTCTACCCCCGGAGGCAGCAGGTTTTTGATGTAGGTTATCATGAACTTGATTCCCTCCGGAGTGGAAGCGCCGTAGCCGTCAGCGACATAAGCCCGGTTGACGCCCACTTCACCGACTGCTTTATAAGAATCGTGAACGATATCGAGGCGGGTCACGTTGGTGCTCAACATGTAAGAGGTAAATACTCCCTGTTTCAGTGAATATTCC
>CBDUSH010000025.1:0-16871 GCA_965369965.1 uncultured bacterium
CAAGCCGGACAATTACCATCCCTGGCACATCGATGTAAACCTGGTACCGCTGCGCCCGGGGCTGGCCGTGTACAATCCGGACTGGTCACCGACGACTCCAGAACTGTGGGAACTGTTCAAAAAGAACGACTGGGAACTAATTCCGGCAGCCAGACCGGTTCACGTGCACAAGAACGAGATTTACCTGACCGGCCTATACGAGGGCAAGTCATGGATATCGATGAATACCTTCTCTATCGATCCAAATACAATCTGCGTGGAGGCGCACGAGACGGCGTACTGCGAGCAGCTTGATAAGCTCGGGTTCGACGTGGTGCCGATTCCTTACGAGAAAGTAATCCCGTTTGGCGGCGCTCTGCACTGCACCACGCTGGATGTCTACAGAGAGGGCAACCTGGAAGACTACTTCCCGAACCAGGTAGCCGGGTATTAATAACCAGCCTTAGCGAAAGAGTGGAATAACTCAAGATTAATTCGGAAGTGGAGGAGGTTCTACCAAATTAATGAAGACAAAGGAGGATTAGGATGACTGGCATGCAAATCGGTCTCATCTTGCTGGTATCATTGTATTTCGTCGTCGGCGTGGGCACGTATTTCCTAGTCAAAGGCAGCGGAAAACGCTTCATCATCGCCGGAAAACGACTCCCTTTGCTGGTGATAGGCACGATGCTGCTGGCCCAGGCGCTAGATGCGAATGCCACGCTTGGGGCTGCGGCAGGCACATACAGTTGGGGCTTCTGGGCGGGGTTCGTATTCCCGCTGGGGCTGGCATTGTGTCTTCTTATCACCGGAATCTGGTACGCTAAACCCTTGAACCGGATGAATTTAATCACATTACCCGATTTCTATTTCAGGCGATTCGGTAAACTGGTAGAAGTCATTGTTTCCTTTTTGATGGCGTTCAGTTTTATCATCCTGGTGGCGGGCAACATGGCCGGAGCCGCATGGATTATATCCATTATCTTCGGCATAAGCTACCTTACCGCCCTCATCATCATGAGCACCATCGTTTTGATATATACTTTCAGCGGAGGGCTTTTCTCGTGCGCTTCCACGGATGTGGTGCAGATATATCCCGCCCTTGTCGCTTTCGCGGGGAGCGCCGTCTGGATGGTCTACACCTACGGCTGGAGCCACTTTACCGGAGCCATTCCAGCAGGTTTCCTCGACATGAGCGGGCTAACGTCCGTTGAGAACGGGGCGCTTTTGAACTGGGCAGGCATCCTGGCACTCGGTCTCGGAGATATTGTGGCGCTCGACTTTATGGAACGAATCTTTGCGTCCAAAAACCCGGAGACAGCGCAGAGAGGCTGCTTCTTCGGAGCCGGGTTTACCCTCATCGCCGGGCTGGGCGCTTCATTCCTGGGACTGATGGCGATCACACTCTTCCCGGATGTCGCCGACCCGAGGACAATCCTGCCCCTGATGGCGACGATCACACTTCCATTCCTGCTGGGACTGTTCGTGATGGGTGGTGTACTTGGCGCCGGAATGTCCACGGCTAACGGAGGACTACTGGGAGTATCGGCCGTCTTTGGCCGGAACCTGCTGCAGAGAAATCTGCTGCCGGCACTACACCGGAGGAAAGCCAAGAGGCTGAAGGTCCCCATTGAAGAACTGACCATTGACTGGCACATCATGGACAAACGGCTGCTCGGCTACGCCCGGTTTATGACGATACCGGTGATGGTGGCGGCGGTTTACCTGGCTATTATTAAACCGGAACCGGGAATCATGCTGGTGCTGGCTTTCGACGTGGTCTTTGCCGGATGCCTGGTGCCACTGACACTGGGATTGTTCTGGAAAAAGGCAAATTCGTACGGGGCACTGGCGGCGGTGGTGGTTGGTTCCGTCCTGCGATTAATTCTGTTCTTCACTATTCCGGAGCACCTGGCCGGCCTGGATACACTGATCCCGCCGGTTGTCTCCCTGATGGTGATGGTTCCCGTGTCGCTGTTGACCCAGAAGCAGGACCCACCGAAGCATGAGGTAATCAACGAGATTCCCAGCGACGAAGACGTGGCCAGAGCCATTCGCTAAAATCTAGAGGCTTTAATCAGTTAGTTACCGATTGAAGCAGTAAGAGGTTACAGATATAACAATATAACAAGGTAAAGGACGAGGAGAAAGAGGTTATGGGTAACAACAATAGCAAGACGTTCGTTATCGCCCTGGGTGGTAATTCCATCCTGAGAGCCAAAGAGAAGGGAACGGCCGATGAGCAGTACGCAAATATAGATCGTACCGCCGAGCAGCTATTGGATTTACTCAACGGCGAAAACCGAATCGTGATCACTCATGGTAACGGACCACAAGTCGGTAACCTGCTCCTCGCCGATGAAGCAGCCAAAGATGTGGTGCCCCCGATGCCCCTTGATATCCTGGGCGCACAGACAGAAGGGTTTATGGGTTACATGATCCAGAATACTCTTGCCAACCGTCTCCGGCAGGCGGGGGCACCACACAATATCACCACGGTGGTAACACAAGTGATAGTAGACAAGGATGACCCGGCTTTTCAAGACCCTTCCAAACCGATAGGCCCTTTCTACAATATCGAACAGGCGGAACGGCTGCGGCGGGAAAAGGGTTGGAATATCATCGAAGACAGCTCCCGCGGGTACCGTCGGGTTGTCCCTTCGCCGCTGCCAACCAACATCCAGCAGGCCAGAATCATCAGGAGTATGCTGGATGCCGGCGAGATAGTTATCGCCGTGGGAGGAGGCGGTATCCCGGTGGTGCGGGATGATAAGCGTAATTTACACGGCGTTGAAGCCGTAATTGACAAGGACTTCGCCTCGGCTCACCTGGCTATCGAGCTGGATGCTGACGTCCTGTTTATCCTGACCGCCGTGGAGCACGTCTATCAGGACTTCGGGACGCCTCAGCAGAAGGCGCTTGAGGAACTGAGCCTGGCGGAGACGAAAAAGCTTCTGGAGGAAGGGCACTTCGGCAAGGGAAGCATGGAACCCAAAATCCGGGCGGCCATAATGTTTCTGGAAGGATCCGACCAGGATCCGGCACGTGAGCGGGAGGTAATTATCACCCTGACCGAGACGGCGTTAAAAGCACTCGAAGGGAAAACCGGCACGCGTATTACACGATAAACGACGCTGCTACGGGTTAAGCCGGTAAAACGAACCCCGGTGCGGTGGCTGGCCTTTCTTTTACGAACGGAATGATAACGTGCTATCATTGACCAATCGGGCAGTTATCAACCGACGCCTGGGTTACCTCTTCCGGAGATTCAAGGTAACCTCAGTCGATGAGGAGGCTATCCATGAATGCGGTTATTCCCTTGCTGACCAGTATCATCAGTTTCATTTTCGCCGTAACCGTCCTCGACCAGTATTTTGCCCGCCGGCGGGCGTACCAGTTGGTCTGGGCTATTGGCCTGTTTATGTATTGCATCAGTGCCGGGACCGAGTTCTGGACACAGGCCTGGGGCCTGAACATGACGGTCTACCGGCTGTGGTACCTGATTGGGGCGGTATTCGTGGCCGCTTACCTGGGCATGGGGACTCTTTACCTGCTGATGCGGCGGCGAAGCGCCCATATCATTATGGGTATCTTGTTAGTCATGTCACTGTATGCCGCGCTGCGGGTGTTTACCGCCGACATTGACCTGAGCGTACTGACCGATCTGTCCGGTAAGGCCATGCCGATGAACGTGAGGCTGCTCACCCCTTTCTTCAATACTTTCGGCACCTTTGCCCTAGTGGGAGGAGCCTTATACAGCGCCTGGGTCTTCTGGCGGCGCCGAATCCTGCCCCACCGCGTACTTTCCAATGCCTTAATCGCCGTCGGGGCGATATTGCCCGCTCTCGGGGGCACATTGATCAGGTTCGGCGGTTCCATCTCCGCTTTTTACCTCCTGGAGCTGGCCGGCATCATCATCATATTTATCGGTTTTCTGAGAAGCCGGGAAATATTCGGGTTTTACCGGTTTCCGCTGGTACACGGGTTCGGCAGGTTCCCGAAGAAGTCCAAGTAAACGGCCGCCGCATTCGGCCGCGGTGTTCTCCGCCCGGTGGCAGAGGGTGATTGCGGCGAGAGACTTTCCTTCAGGCATAGTTCAACCGGTGGCGGATTGATTTTCAGCCTGCGATCGCCATCGGCGCGCTTCGAAACGCGGAAAGAAAAAGATATTCCCCGGTAAGGCGATGTTCTAGCGGGTAGCCTCCCGGAAATTTTCCAGTTTGGCGCGGAATTTCGGATTATCCCAGACCGCCGGGTTGACCAGTCCTTCCGGCTTTTCACCGCGGATGACCTGCGATAACTGCCGGTGAATCTGCGCCCAGACGTCGTTGAGAAATTCGTCGGTAAAGGCTATGGCGTGGGCGGTAACGATGGCGTTATCCAGTTTAAGCAGAGGGTTATCGGGAGGGGTAGGCTCCTGCTCAAAAACGTCGATGGCGGCACCCCTTATCCAGTCTTCCCGCAGGGCTTTTGCCAGCGCTGCCTCATCGACAATCGGGCCACGGGCGGTATTTATCAGGAAAGCGGTCTCTTTCATTCGACGCAACTCTTTTTCGCCGATAAGATGACGGGTGGCCTGGTTCAGCGGGCAACTGATGCTGACGAAGTCTGATTCGGCAAGCACGGTATCCATGTCGACCAGTGTTGCCCCCACATCGGCCAGTGCGTCCGGGGCGAGATAAGGGTCACTGGCGATATGTTTCATGCCGAATGGCATCGCCAGTTTGAACATCTCGTGGCCGATGTTACCGACCCCGATGGAGCCGAGAGTTTTGCCGGTCAGCCCGTAGCCGTGATGATTGGCCACTTCAAGCCAGCGTCCCTGGCTGGTGAGCTGGTGTTTGACCATGAGCCGGGTACTCAGGGCGAGCATAAAAGTGATAATGGCTACCGCCACCGGACGGCGAACCGCATCCGGCGTAATACAGAGCATGACACCGGCCTCATTCAGCGCGGCAACGTCGATACGGTCATAGCCGACACCGTTGCGGAAGAGAGAGAGAAGTTGGTTATTACCGGCGAAACTCTTCTCCGACCACCGTGCCAGAGTACGGGTAATGACCAGGTCACAGCCGTCAATCTGCTCCGGAGTAACGTCCGCCAGAAACTCTGGAAAAACATTGAGATCAACCCCGGTCATCTCCTGAATCGAGTCCCAGCCGGAGCCGGGCAAAACAAACTTGCCCGTCTTGTCCAGGTAATCAGCGGTATAGGCTATCCTGACTTTACGGCCCATTATATTATTTCTCCTTTGCCGATATATAATCTGGTTAATTCAGAGGAGGGCGCAGCCTCACTGCCAGCGCCCGCTCGCACCAGGCGGTGATCGATAATAAATCAGCCTCTTCCCCGGCAGGACCGGCCAACTGAATCGCCAGGGGCAAGCCGTCCCGGTTCAATCCAGTGGGGAGGCTGATAGAGGGTATTTCAACGATTGTCCAGGGCGCCTGCATGACGGGACTTCCTGTGGCGGAAAGTCCGTGTGGCGCGGCCCCTGGCGCTCCGGGGGTAAGTAAGGCGTCCACCTGATGAAACAGCGTCCGGATATCGGCCAGATGGCCGAGCCGTTTTTGGAGGGCGTTAGCGTAATCAACCGCTGAAACAGTCGCCCCTTCATCAAGCAGTTCCCTGATGCCCGGCCGGTAGCCGTCACGGTGGCGGTCAATCATCTCTTTATGATAGGCATAGCCTTCAACGGAGAGAATAATCCTTCCGTTGGGCTGAATCTCAGCAAAACCGGGCGGCAAAGATATTTCGCTGATCTCAGCGCCGGCCTGACGGAGACGTTCCACTGTTTCATCGGTATGCCGCCGCATATCTTCATTGACGTTTTCATAGAAATACTCGCGCACCAGGCCGATACGAGGGGCTTTCCGGTCGGCCAGGGGTTTCGGGATAACAGGCACCGGCTGGTCAAGGGTACGATAATCCGCCGGGTCATGCCCGGCGATAGCGGTAAAGATGAGCGCCGTGTCCTCGACCGAGCGCGCCAGGATACCGGCGTGGTCCAGCGTCCAGCTCAGCGGTACCACACCATAAGTGCTGAAACGGCCGTGCTGGGGCTTGAAGCCAACGACGCCGTTATAAGCCGCCGGACGCAGCACGGAACCCATCGTCTGGCTGCCCAGAGCCGCCAGGCACATGCCGGCGCTGACCGCCGCAGCGGAACCGCTGCTGGAGCCTCCCGGGGTATGGGCAGTATTCCAGGGATTGCCGGTTGGTGCCGGGTCAAAAAAGGCGAATTCCGTGGTGTGGGTCTTACCCAGGATAACCGCCCCCGCTTCTTTGAGTCGAGCGACCACGGTGGCGTCATAGGCGGGGACAAAGCCTTTCCATGACTTGGAACCGGCTTCATTCCTCAAGCCGGCGACGTAGAAAATGTCCTTGATGCCTACGGGGATACCGTGAAGAGGGCCGCGTGATTTTCCGTCGCTTAATTCCCGGTCGAGCAGGCGCGCCTGCTCAAGGGCACCTTCACGGTCCAGTTGAACCCAGGCTTTTATCTCTCCATCAACCGCGTCGATACGCTCCAGGCATGACTCGGTCAATTGGAGCGGGGTTAATTTTCCACCGGCGATACCGGCGGCGGCTTCGGTGATGGTCAAGTCGAACGGTTTCTCCGGCATAGTTATAGATAACCTCCATATTTTCTGGGTTCAAGGCATTTCAGGTGACCGTAAATGCGAAGGGTGTTACCTGGAACGACAACCCATCATAACACAAACATTATGGCTGTAAAACACACTTTCGGGTAAGACCGGTTTTATGGAGACGGCCAGCTACCACTGCTTCGTGGTCTGGGTTAGTCCTCCATCCACCAGTAAGGTTGTCCCGTTAACGTATTTAGATTCGTCCGAAGCAAGGTACAGCGCCGCCGAGGCAATATCCCAGGCGTCCCCCTGCCGGCCGGTTGGGGACATGGCGTCACGGCGTTGCCACATCTTTTCGACATCGCCATCATGGGCATTACGATAATAATGCGCGACGCGGGGGGTCTTCATCAGGCCGGGGAGTATGGCATTAGCCCGAATGCCTTTGGCAGCGTACTGGATGGCAATCTCACGGGTCAGGGCGATTACTCCGGCCTTGGAAACCGAATAAGCCAGGGTGGGATAGGGAGCGGTGCGGAGGGCGTTCACTGAAGAAATATTGATAATGACACCGCCGGCCTGTTTTTCCAGGTGGGGCAGCGCATACTTCGAGGTCAGAAACATGCTTTTCAGGTTGACGTTCATGAGGCGGTCCCAGTCTTCTTCGGTGGTCTCGACCGGCCCGCCGTGTCCGCCGAGGGCAACATTGTTATCCAGAATGTCGATACGGCCATAAGTCAGGATACAGGCCTCCACCAGACGCCGGCAGTCGCCAGCCAGTGATACGTCAGCCTGAAAGACGGAGCACTGGCCACCCTCCGCCTTAATCATATTTTCAGTCTCTGCGGCGGAGTCCGGGTTGAGGTCGACGAGCAGTACCCGGGCACCATGACGGGAAAAGAGAAGCGCCGTCGCCCGGCCGATACCCATACCGGCGGCGATGGAACCGGCCCCGGTGACGATGGCTACTTTACCTTCGAGGCGACCGTTCAATTTAATAACTCCTTATTATGTAAACTGTGCTCAATACCGACCTGAAAAAGAGAATATACCGTCCCCACCCGACTGTCAAGCCGGACCGCCGATGACTGATAATTATTGACACTCACCGTGCCGAAGGTTAGAATTGGTCGTGCCGAGCAAAACAGACGGGACTTTACGCCCGAACGGCCAGTGCTATCAACCGGAAGGATATTTCATAACAGCAAACGGAGGGACAGAATGACCAGCAGGCGAACGGAAGAACTTCTTGAAATCGACCGCCGATACCTTGTGCACGGATTCGGTATCGTCGGCGATGAAGACATCGGACCGGTTATCGAGCGGGCGGATGGGATAAAATGCTGGGATACGGAAGGTAACGCCTATTTTGACGCCGCCTCACAGCAGACCAGCAGCACCCTGGGCCACGGCCAGAAGGACATTATTGACGCTATCTGCGAGCAGGCCAAAAAACTGCAATTCGCCCACCTGCTTTCCCGGCAATCGAATGTACCTGTCATCGAGTTTGCCGCCGACTTTGCCCGGGTGGCGCCGACGGGGATGAGCCATTTTTTCTTTACCAATGGCGGCTCGGAAGCGGTGGAGACGGCCTTCAAACTGTCCCGCCTGTACTGGTCAAAACAGGGGAAAGGCAAATTCAAATTCATCAGCCTGCAAAACGGTTTTCACGGGGCGGGGCTGGGTTCGGTGCCGGCGACAAGGGCGGGCAGCGGGACGTTCTGGGCGGGATTTACCCCGCTGGCACCCGGGTTCGTGCAGGCACCGCATTTTTACTGCCAGCACTGCCCGTTTCATTTGAAATATCCGGCGTGCGACATTCTCTGTGCCCGCTATGTGGAAGATATAATAAAGACCGAAGGGGAAGACAGCGTAGCTGCCTATATCGCCGAACCGGTGCTGGGAGCGGCGGGTAACATTGCTCCGCCACCGGAGTATTTTCCCATCATACGCCGGATATGCGACCAGTACGACGTTTTTCTAATCGGGGACGAAGTCCAGACCGGGTTCGGCAGGACGGGCCGGATGTGGGGGCAGGAGCACTCCGGTGTCAGCTGGGATCTGATGCCGGTGGCCAAGGCCATCACCGGCTGTTATTTTCCTTTCGGGGCAACGTTAATCAGCGACCGTATTTACGAAGGGCTGAAAGGGACGATGCTGTGGCACGGCTTTACCCAGCACGGCAATCCAATCGGTGCGGCGGCGGCGAAAGCGGCGCTGAACCTCATCATCAGGGATAAACTGGTGGAGAACGCGGCGGTGGTGGGGAGCTATGTCATGGAACGTCTGAACCGGGAGTTCAAGCCGCTGCCTAACGTCAGCGATATCAGCGGACAGGGACTTATGCTGGGGATAGAGGTAGTCAAAAACAAGGCTACCGGCGAACCTTTCGACACGGCGACCATGGGCAAATGGCAGCGGAAACTTCTTAAAAATGGTTTATACGTAAGATTATCACTGGCCAAGCATTATTCCCGGATACGGTTCAATCCGCCCATTATCACCACCCGGGAAGAAGCCGACGAGATGCTGGATATCCTGTTTTCAGCCCTTACCATCCTCAAATAAAGGTAATTCGCCGGATAATTTTGTGCTATACTGGTAACCGAAACGGTGGGTAACACCGGAATGTCCTATGGAGTGAGAATATAATGAACAGCCGCTTTTCAATGATGAGTAAACTGAATGTTTTCTTTACGCCGACCAAAATAATACTGGGCAACGGGGCAGCCAGTCAGGCAGGCGCCGAAGCCAGGCGGCTCGGCGGTAGCCGGGCGCTTATCGTCACGGATAAAGTCGTCATCAAAGCCGGTCTGATGGCAGGCGTCGAGGAGTCACTGAAAGCTGAAAAAATAGAATACGACATTTTTGACAAAGTAGAGGCCGAGCCAAAAGCAGTAATTGCCGACGAGTGCGTGCAGGTAACCAAGAGCGGGGGCTATGATATCATCATCGGCATCGGCGGAGGGAGTTCCCTGGACATAGCCAAATGCGCCTCGGTAGTAGCCATCAACGGGGGAAAAGTGCTCGATTATGCGGGTACGGATACGATTCCCCGTCGCGGCCTCCCCAAGATACTTGTATCGACCACCGCCGGCACCGGCAGCGAAGTGACGCGGACGTTTATCGTCACCGATGAGGCCGACAGCTTCAAGAAGCCGGTACACAGTGACTTTGCCCTCGCCGACGTAGCAATTGTCGACCCGACGCTGACGGTATCCATGCCCCCGGTGGTAACCGCCGACACCGGCATGGACGCCCTGGTGCACGCCATCGAGGCCTATACCTCGGCAACGGCGACCCCGTTCTCCGACGTCCTGGCGCGGGAGGCAATCGAACTCATTGCCGATAACCTGCTGGCTGCCTTCGCCAAACCCGATAACATGGAAGCGCGGTTCAACATGGCCCTGGGAGCGATGCTGGCCGGGCTGGCTTTCGCCAGCGGGGGACTGGGTATCGTCCACGGCCTGTCCAACCTGATGGGGATTAAGTACAACATGACCCACGGGCGATCTAACGCGGTCATATTGCCTTACGTCGTAGAGTACAACCGAATAGCCAACGTAATCAAGTTCGCCGAGGTGGCTGAGGCGATGGGAGCGAACACGGAAGGTTTAACCGACTACGAGGCGGCCGAAGAACTGGCGCCGTTAATATTCCGCTATCTTGACGACCTCCAGATACCGGCTAATCTCAGCGCCTACGGTATAACGGAAAAAGACCTGCCGGGACTGGTGGACGGGACGATGAAGGTTAACCGCCTTTTTGTCCCCAATCCGAGGCTGCCGAATAAAGATGACGTCCGGGGTATTTTCGAGCAAGCCCTCTAAAAGCCAACCGTAATCACCGCCGGGTACCTTCTGTCTGTAAGGTGGTATCCGGCGATTGGTAGTGCTATGATAAAACAGCCATGCCACGTAAAAGGGAGGTGAGAACATGCCTCTGAGTCATCGGGAAAGAGTCATCAGAGCCCTTAGTCACCAGGAGCCGGACAGAGTACCCTTCGATCTGGGGAGTACGGTGTGCAGCAGTGTTCACATCGCCGCTTACCAGAAACTGAAAGCCCATTTCGGAATCGAAGCCGAGGACACCATCATCCACAAGTTCATGCAGATAGCGGCGGTGCATGAACCCATTCTACAGGCACTGGATATCGATTTCCGCCACGTGGGACCGGGAGGACCGGACAGCCGCCCGGAGATAACGGTCGGCGACGACGGATACCAGGATGAATACGGAGTGGTCCGCCGTAAACCGCCCCGCAACCGGTACTATGATCTGGTTAAGTCCCCACTGGCCGGACCGATAAGCATCCAGGACGTGATGAACTATTCCTGGCCGGACGCCGATGACCCTGGTTATACACGGGGCCTGAGAGACCGGCTGCGGTATTACAAGGAGAACACCGATTACGCCGTGGTGCTGCGTCTGCCTTCAATATTCGTGCACACCACCCAGTTCATACGCGGTTTCGAGGACTGGTATATTGACCTTGCCGCCGACCAGAAACTGGCCGGAGTGCTTTTCGATGCCGCTGTTGAGCACAGTACCGCCGTGGCGGAGCAAATCCTGAAGGTGGGCGGCGATCTGGCTGACGTGGTGGCCTGCGGGGACGACCTGGGGTTCCAGCAAGGGCCGATTGTACCTCCCGAGCTTTACCGCAAGCTGTTCAAACCCCGACACAAAAAGTTTTTGGACATGGTTAAAAGCCGTACCTCGGCTTTCGTTTATCTTCACAGCTGCGGCTCTATATATAAACTGCTCGACGACATGATTGAAATGGGTGTGGACGTTATTCATCCGGTACAGGTAAATGCCAAGGATATGGACTCCGCCAAGCTGTCCCGGGAATTCGGCGGCCGACTCTCTTTCTGGGGAGGCATCGATACCCAATCGGTGCTGCCTAAAGGGGGCACAGCGGAAGTACGTACCGAGGTCAAGCGGCGTATCGGCGATTTCGCCCCAGGCGGCGGTTATATCCTGGCCGCAGTGCACAATATCCAGCCGGATGTGCCCGTGGAAAACGTCATTGCCATGTACGAAGCGGGGCAGGAATTCGGTCACTATCCGATTAACCGGGAATTAAAGTATTAGCGCCACGAAGCGTAGACGACCAGAAATCGGGGTAGCAAAATAGATAATTCTCCTCAAACAGGCAAACCGGGAATCTTTCACGGCTACTGGGTTCTGCTGGTGGCCATGTTATGCGTGGCTATTTTTTCCGGCACGACAGTCGGTGTTTTCAGCCTCTTCGTCAAGCCGTTACAAACCGAGTTCGGCTGGGGTAGAGGGGAAGTAATGCTGGCTTTCAGCCTCTTTTTCCTGGTCATGGGATTATCCGCTCCGTTTACCGGCAAATTGATCGACCGCTACGGGGTGAGAGGGATAATCACCGGCGGATCACTGGCCGGGGGTGTGAGCTTCGTTTCCCTGTACTTTCTGCAAAGTATCTGGCACTTTTACGCCGCCTTTACCGTTATCGGAGTCGCCATGGCCGCTCTGGGCCAGGTCCCGGCCAGCGCTATGGTTTCCAACTGGTTCAGGAAGCGACGCGGGACAGCTATCGGCGTCATGTCGACGGGGATAGGACTGGGAATACTGGTGCTGGTGCCGATAGTGGGCGGTTATTTCATACCCCATTTCGGCTGGCGGCCATCCTATCTGTTCCTGGCGGCAGTGGTCTGGATACTGATACCGCTGGCACTGTTTGTGGTGAGAACCAAACCGGCCGAGATGGGTCTTTTGCCCTACGGGATAAGCAGCGCCGAAGATATGGCGGCTGAAGTTTCATCCGGCTCCATGGGTGGCCTTAATCTGAAAAAGGCGATGGGTACCGCCGCTTTCTGGTTGATATCGATTACCTTCTTTGTTAACGGCCTAAGCTCGATGGGCGTTATCCAGAACCAGGTGCCGCACCTTCAGGATATCGGATTCCGGCTGGTGACGGCTTCTTCGGCGCTGACCGCGCTCGGTATCGGCAGCGCGGTGGGCAAATTATTCTTCGGCTGGCTCTGCGACCGGATACAGCCGAAGTATGCCTGCGCCATCAGCCTGCTTCTGCTGGCCGCAGGTACGCTTATCCTAGTCAACGTGACGCCAGAGACAGCGTCAACCGTCATCTGGATTTATGCCATCATACTGGGACTGGGCGCCGGAGGCTGGCTGCCGACGATGTCAATGCTCATCAATACCAATTTCGGACTGACTTCTTACGGGGTTCTTTTTGGCATGCTGACGCTGGTACAGAGCGTCGGGGCCGCTATCGGACCTCCGTTCGCCGGATTCATGTTCGACACATTGGGCGGTTACCAGTCGGCTTTTATCATCCTGCTGGCGCTCTACGCGGTGGCCTTGCCAACCATACTGGCGGTGCGCCGTCCCAAGGAAATGACGCCTTCTCCGGGTTTTACCGCCTGAATGGGTCTATGGTATAGTTAGCCAACGCGAATAGAGATTACCGACAAAATGGAGGCGCCATGAGCAATAAACTTACCGGTAAAATACAGACGGTGCTGGGGCCGATTGAAGGGGAGGAACTGGGATTGACCCTGCCTCACGAGCACCTTCTCCTCGACCTTTCAGTCCGGTTTAAATTACCTGACCAGAGTATGACCAGCCGGATAATGGCCCAGAAGAAAGTCTCCCTGGAACTGGCGGGGTGGCTGCGCTTCCACCTTTTCGAGAACGTGGATAACCTGATACTGGATGACGAGGAGATGACAGTAAAAGAGGCGGCATTATTCAGAAAGGCCGGCGGGAACAGCATCGTTGATGTGACCAACTGGGGGATTGGACAGGATCCCCGCGGCCTGGCCCGGATTGCCCGTGCCACAGGGCTTAATATCATCATGGGCACCGGCTATTACACGATTGACTCGGGCTGCACTGCCGAGCTGACAGCGAGGAGCGAGGACGAGATTTTCGAGGAGATTGTCAAGGACGTCACCGAAGGCACCGACGGCATACGCCCGGGAATCATCGGCGAAATCGGGGCCGACTCCTGGCCTCTGGCTGCCGAAGAAGTCAAGTCATTACGCGCCGCTGCCCGGGCACAGCGAGCCACCGGAGCTTCGATTAACATCCACCCCGGCCGTTTTGAAGAATCTCCGCTGGAAATCCTGAAAATCCTGGATAAGGCAGGCGCCGACCTGAGCCGGGTGGTGATGAGCCACCAGGACCGCACCGCTTATTCTTATGAGTCAATGTTGGCACAAGCCAAAACGGGTTGTTATCTCGAATACGATTGCTTCGCCATGGAAGGCTACTACCCGCGGCGCTACGGTGTCTTTGACGTACCCAACGACGCCGGGCGGATAAACTACATTATACGGCTTATCGACCAGGGTTATCTGGAAAAGATACTCGTCTCCACAGACATGGCGATGAAGACAAAACTGGTTACTTACGGCGGCCCCGGCTATGCCCACATCCCGGACAACGTGATACCATTGATGTCCGCCAAGGGCATGTCTGAAGACGTGATAAACACCATCACCCGGGAAAACCCGAGACGACTGCTGACTTTTGTTGCCGCCTGAGGCAATCGACTGGCTTTCCGGTCTGTGTCCTGGGGTTGTTTAAAGAGATTGGCGGTTAAAACAGGTGGAACTGGCTGTAAGGGCCGGTCAACAACATGGTCACCAGGACAGCCGCCACTCCCAGGATAGCCGCCATGCCGATAAGCGGGATAAGTCTGGTATTAGTGTCCTTGATTTCCCGGCGAATCGGGATGACGAACACCTGGTACATAACATAGAGGTAAGTTGCCCAAATCAAGGCCACGCCGCCAACCAGGATAAGCAGCCAGGAAACAACGCCCCCCGGTAATCGGAAAGCGCTGGTCGGGGCGCTACCGGACTCGTCGATGCCAAGGGACGATGGAGGACCGATAAATATTTCCGTCCCAGGAGCAGGAAGGTGCAGCCCCGCTTCGGTTTTATAGAGCGGTTCTCCGGTCGCCGCCGCGTAAAGCGCCGTTACCGTTTCGACCGTTTCGTAGCGCGCCACGATTTCAAGGTCGCCACTGAGCCGGGGAGAATATTCTATCACCGCTTTTCCTTCGTCATCGGTCTTAGTTTCGCCGATTTTTACGTCATCGGTGGCAAAGAAATCAACCCGGATGAAGAATTCTACCGTAGCGTCAGCGATGGGTTTTTCTTCACCGTCCCAGAGGTAGGCGGTTAAGAGCACCGGTTGTCCGGATATTATCTCCCCGGGAGCAATCAGTTTCAGGATGTTTTCTTTCTCTTCGATGACCACTTCCGGTGTCCCGGGAGTCACTTCGGCAGACTCTGTTACGATAGTCTCCGGAATTTCTTCGGGCACCGCTCCCAGAGAGTGGAGATAGGTAATCATCTGCCACCGCTCTTCCTCAGCGAGAGAGGATTTATAGCCGGGCATACCCCGTTCGAGGGCGCCGGCGCTAAGTATCCAGAAATAGAAATCCGCCCTGTTCTCCAGTTTTTGGGGGTAATCAACGGCGCTGAAGTCTGAGCCGGAGAGATTACTGCCGTCAAGTCCATGACAGCCCAGACAGGCCTGTTTGTATAGTTCTCCACCGGCAGTAATGGCTGTTTCGTCCTGCCAGGAGAACAGGTTTTCCAGACCGGCATAAGGATCCGGGATTTCTTCCTGGGCACTGACCGCCATTGTCATCACCAGGAGAAAAAAGGCTACCGGGAGAACTACCATGAGCCATTTCAAGCGTGCCATGTTATGACCCCTTCTTCCCGGTGAAGGCAAAGTCTCTCTCCGGTGTTTCTTCAGTCAGTGAGGTTGCTTCGGGTTCGATTTCTTCCGCCATTTCCCAGATAGAGATCATCGGTACCAGCTTTACAAGGATGGCAAATATCAACATGAAGGCGGCAAAAGAGCCGACTGTTATCGACCACTCTATCCAGGTAGGCGTATAATTACCAACCTCAAAGGGCATCATCGGTACCTGAAGCGGGGGCACCACGATAACAAAGCGCTTTATCCACATGGCGACGGTTATCAGGATGGAAGCCGATACTATTCTGGGAATAACGGGACCTTTACGGAAAACCAGCAGTACCGTTGGAATCAACATGCCGCCGATAATATAAAACCAGAACCATACGGCATTTTTGCCTAATATAAGGATTTCCAGAAGGTGCTTTTCTTCTGTTTTCAAATTGTAGCCCACCGTCAGGTATTCGGTAACGACCAGGTATAAGTAAAAGAAAAGCATCGTCAGTAAAAGGTAGCTGAGGTTCCGGAAGTGCCGTTCAGTGAGGTATTCTTCCAGGTGGAGGAATTTCCGCAGTACCGCCATGACGATGATAATAGTGGCAATACCGGAGAAGATAGCCCCGATGACGAAGTAAATCCCGAAGATGGTACTGTTCCAGCCGGGGCGCATCATCCAGGAAAATATAAAGGAAGCCACGGTATGGGTGAGGACGGCCATGGGTATTATTGCCAGGGCCATGATACCGATGCCTTTTTCCAGACGCCAGTGCTGGTCAGGGGTATGACGCCAGCCAACGGCGAGAAAAGTATATACTTTATGCTGCAGCGCCGAAGCGCCGCGCGCCAGTTTGTCACGCATAATGGCAAAATCGGGGATTAGGGGCAGGTACAGGTAAATGAGGCTTCCGGCGAGGTAAGTGGTGATAACTATAATATCCCACATGATGGCCGACTGAAAGCGCCCGTAAGTGATTATGTGCCAGACGCGGTCCGGACGGCCAAGGTCAATGACCGGCATCAACCCACCGACCATCAAGGCCGACACGGTGATAATTTCAGCCATGCGCGTGATGGGAGTGCGCCAGCCGGCGTGGGTGATCCGGAGCACGGCGGAGATTACAGTCCCTGCCATGGCAATGCCCAGGAAGAATACAAAATTGCCAATATAAAATCCCCAGAATACTCCGTCATTCATTCCGGTGACGACGAGACCCTGGCGAAGCTGCACGACATACGCGTAGGCACCAAACCCAACCACCGCCAGCAGTACCAGCACAAAGATATAATAGCCGGTACCGGTTTGTGACAACGGGCTGAGCGCCGTGCGCTCTAATCGCTCATAACGGGTTTCAAATGCCCTGGCTCTCATTCAGCTTCGCTCCTCCACGGCCAAATGTTTATACCTTTAGAATCATCCTTATTTCCCCAGGCCCAGGTTGGCGGTTTAAACGGGCGCGGGTCGTCAGGCCCCCGGCCGAAGTCCTGCCCGTGTCCGGGTAAATACCATACCCTCGGTTGCGTGCCCAGTTCTTCTTTGTAACGGTAAGCGTTGTTTTCATCAAGGAACTTCGACATCTGCACCACTTCCCG
>CBDUSH010000026.1:0-16857 GCA_965369965.1 uncultured bacterium
ACTTACCCGCCAGGGCCGCTGGACGGAAAGGACGCAATACTACGGGGCCGAGGTGACCGGTAAGACCCTGGGACTGGTCGGGGTCGGCAGTATCGGCTATGAAGTCTTCAAACTGGCCAAGCCTTTCGATATGAAATATATCGCCTATGATCCCTACCTGGGCCCGGAGGCGGCCGCCTCCGGCGATATCAGGATGGTTGACTTGGATACCGTGCTCGCCGAGTCCGACTTTCTCAGTATTAATTGCCCCCTCACTGATGAAACAAGAGGCATGATAGGCGAGAGAGAATTGAGAAAAATGAAGAGGACGGCTTTTCTGATTAACGCCGCCCGCGGGTCGATTGTTGATGAGGCAGCCCTGATAAAAGCACTGGCGGAAGGGTGGATTCAAGGGGCCGGACTGGACGTGTTCGAGGAAGAGCCGGTAGCGGGGGATAATCCCCTGCTCAAGATGGATAATGTTATCGTCTCGCCTCATTTTCTCTGCCATACCGATCAGCATTTCATTAATCTGGCCGACGAGTGGCGGGAACAGGTGTCTGATATTTTGAGTGGGAAAATCCCGGAAAAGCTGGTTAATCGCGAGGTCTGGGATAATTCACGGCTGCAGGCTAAGATAAAGAGGTTGAGAGAAGAGTAAAAACTCCGGGGCAAGAAAGCTATCCCCGTTATCATCTCGCCCGCGGCTGAAGCGGGAAGGGAACGCCGAGACGGCAAGAAGCCCGGTATTGTATAATGCACAATAATAAACGTTGCGGAGGAGGACATTGAAAATGCCGAACTACCGTATTAGACCGCTTCTGCCGACCAGGATGGAAACAGATATGGGAATTCTGGCCTTCCGCTACAAATACGGAACGAAGATACAATCGCCCGCTTTTTTCTGGTATATCGAGGGCGCCGGACAGAAAATCCTGGTGGACACCAGCGCCGACGCCGAGATGGCGACCAGTTACCGGGGTTTCCCGGCCGAGAAACTGACCACCTTCGAGGGAGCGCTGGCTGGAGTGGGACTGAAACCGGATGATATCGACGTGGTTATCCAGACCCACCTCCATTGGGACCATTGCGCCAATACCGCCAAGTGCCGCAATGCCAAGGTGCTGGTTACCGAGGAAGAACTGCGCTTTGCTTTTTCCCCGCACCCGCTGACCGGATTGAGTTATAAAAAAGACCTCTTTGCCGACCTCGATTTTGTACTGGTCAACGGCCGTTATGAAGTGGCTCCCGGCATTGAGCTTATCCCTGCCCCGGGGCATTCGCCGGGCACGCAGGCGGTCGCCATCGATACCGAGAACGGTAAGGCCATCATCACCGGGTTCTGCTGTGTCATGGAGAATTTTTACCCGCCGGAAGAAGTGAAGAAAATAATGCCGGTAATCACGCCGGGCACCCATCTGGATGCGGTGCAGGCTTATGAGAGTATGCTCCGTATCAAGGGCATGGCCGATATCCTGATTCCGATGCACGAGCCGTCTTTTGTCGGCGTCGACAGTATCCCCTGAAAAATTAATAACTTGACTGCCGCCGGTTTAATCTGCGGCGATAATTGCGTTATTTTGAAGGAGGCTGAGAGCTGTGAAGAAAATCGAGCTGGTTGCCGAAAGGCTGATGTATCCCCGCCCCACCCTTCTGGTGGGATCGAATGTTGACGGTAAAGCTAATTTCATGGCGGTGGGTGGCGGCGGTGTGGCCAACGGTGAGCCGCCGATGATTGCCGTGCTGATAAGGCACCACTGTCACACCCTGAAAGGCGTCCTGCAGAATATGACCTTTTCGGTAAATACTCCCTCCGTTGACCAGGTGAGAGAGGCTGATTACTGCGGCATCACCACCGGCGCCAAAGTTGACAAGGTGAAGGTCTGCCGGTTCGACGTCTTCTATGGTCATTTGGAAACGGCGCCGCTGATTGAGCAGTGTCCGGTAAACCTGGAATGCAAAGTGGTGCATATTCTTAACCTGGGCAGCCACGCCTTTATCATCGGCGAGGTGAAGGGAACCTACGTGGCGGATGATTGTCTGACCGACGGCAAGCCCGATGCCAAAAAGATCAGGCCGATTGTTTTCAATCTGGAAACCAGAGAATACTTCGCCTTTGGCGAGGTTATCGCCAAATCGCACAGCATCGGTCTGGAGCTGAAAAACAGGGAATAAAGGACTGCCTGTAATATGGGCGGCGGTGTAACCGGGAGCATGTTTCAGCGGTAATCCGGAGGTGAAAAGTAATGAGATTAGAGAACCGGGTAGCCATTGTCACCGGAGGCGGTTCCGGTATCGGCCGGGCCATTTCGAGCGCCTTTGCCGCCGAGGGAGCCGTTGTCGTCGTGGCCGCCCGTACCGCGGCGCCGCTGGATGAGATTACCGCTGAGATTAAGTCCCTGGGCGGAAGAGCCAGAGCGATACCGACCGATATTACCGATGAGAGTCAGGTGGCCCGTCTGGTGGCGCAGACCATGGAGGAGTACGGCCGGATAGACATACTGGTGAATAACGGCGGTATTGCCGGTCCGGCGGCCAATGTGGTGGATATGGACCTGGCGAAATGGAACGAAGTCCTGGCGGTGAACCTGACCGGCACCATGCTTTGTGCGCGGGAAGTGCTTAAACCGATGATAGCCCGCCGCAACGGCAGCATTATCAACCTGAGTTCGGAAGGGGGAAGGTCCGGTTTCCCGATGCGCAGCTCGTATTGTGTCTCCAAGATGGGCGTTATCGGCTTTAATGAAACGCTGGCTATCGAGGTGGGCGAGTACGATATACGGGTAAACTGTATCAGCCCGGCCGCCGTCCGGGGGAACCGTATCATTAATGCTGCCAAGACCAAAGCCGAAGCACTCGGTGTTGACTATGAAGAAATATTGGCCCGACTGATCAGCAACTTTTCTCTGAAAAGGCTTATCGAACCGTCAGAGATAGCCGCGGCGGCGGTATTCCTGGCTTCGGATGAATCCAGCGCCATCACCGGACATAACCTGGTGGTCAACTGCGGTATGCACCTGTCGCATTATTAGGGTATCGGTCTAAAGCAGGGCGATAAGATATATTGCCGTGACGGGAAGGCGGAGCGTTCCCGGAGGCCCTCATACGGAAGACAACAGTCAGCGTCATGACAGCCAATGAGAGAGGTAATGATGAACTTGTTCAATTCACTCCGGAAAAGGGAAGCCGATAACAAACCGATAAGGATTGGTGTCATCGGGGCGGGGACATTCGGGGAGATGTTCCTTTCTCAGGCCAGGCTGACCCCGGGCATGAAGCTGGTTGGCGTCGCCGAACTGGACCTGGCCAAAGCCAGGCAGGCTTGCCTGGACGCGGGCTGGCCGGCCGAAGCTATCGGCAATGCGAGTTCCTCTTCGGCAATCAATGACGGCGCCGCCGGAGGCAAGATAATATTGACCGATAACCCGGAGGCGCTCATTAAGGCCAATTTAGACGTGGTTATCGAAATTACCGGAAGGGCGGAAGCCGGAGCCTACCATGCCTGGACGGCCATTGAAAACGGCAAACACGTTATTATGGTCAATATAGAGGCCGACGCACTGGTGGGGCGGGTGCTCAACCGGAAGGCGGGTGAAAAAGGACTTATCTATTCTCTGGCTTATGGAGACCAGCCGGCGATTATTTGTGAACTGGTTGACTGGGCGCGTACTATCGGGGTAGAGGTTGTTTGTGCCGGTAAAGGCACCCGCTACCAGCCGGAATACCGTTATTCAACTCCGGAAACCGTCTGGGAACACTTCGGCCTTTCCGAGGAACAACTGGCCTCGGGCAAGTTTAATCCCAAGATGTACAATTCATTTTTGGACGGCACCAAATCGGCTATTGAAATGTGCGCCCTGGCCAATGCCACCGGACTGGTCCCTCAGCAGGCCGGCCTGGAATTTCCTCCGGTGGGGGCTCAGGACCTGGCCAACGTGCTCAAACCGATGTCAGCGGGTGGCGTCCTGGAACACGGTGGCACGGTGGAAGTGGTGGCCAGCGAACAAAGAGACGGCAATCCCATCGAGGGCCATATGCGCTGGGGGGTCTTTGTTGTCTTCCGGGCGACCAGCGGGCACATGCGGCGGTTCCTCGCCATGCATGATTTCGTCAAAGACTCTTCCGGAGAATACGGGGCGGTTTATCGGCCTTATCATCTTATCGGGCTTGAACTGGGCATCAGCGTGGCCACGGTGGCCCTTCGCGGCGAAGCCACCGGGACGGCCGATTACCTGATGGCGGATGTCGTCGCGGTGGCCAAAAAAGACCTGAAAGCGGGCGATAGCCTGGATGGGGAAGGCGGTTATACGGTCTATGGCCGTCTGGTGAGCGCCGACCGGAGTATACCCGGAGACTATCTGCCGATAGGGCTGAGCCAGGGTGGGAAACTGCGGCGACCGGTAGCTAAAGATTCAATCCTGACCTATCAGGATGTCACCCTGGACGTGAACCGCTTTTCTTACCGGATGCGCCGGACACTGGAGGATGATTTCAAGTCGGGCACCGGTCATTAAACCGGCCCGGCAACCGGGAGGGATTAGCCCCCGGTTGCCGCTTGTCAAAATAGTGGGCGGGAAAATGAGCCGGCCTGAGGCGGATAATGTCTAGGCCGCCGCCAGATACTTTTCCGGGTCGGCGTCAAAAGCCTTTTTGCAGCCGGGGGCACAGAAATAATAGGTCTGGCCGTTGTATTCCGAAGTAGCGGCTGCCGAGCTTTCGTCAATTTCCATTTTGCATACCGGGTCAATCGCCATTGCGGGCACCTCCTTATTTATTTCCTTAACCGGGTCAAGCGTCATCGATGACGGCTTTTCGTCTATTGTCTTAACCGGCCGGGCTACCGGCGCGCCGGGCATAATCCTGGCCGGTTTGAATCTTTTCAGTCGTAAAGAGTTGGACACTACGGTGAGTGAACTGGTGGCCATGGCAAAGGCGGCCAGCATCGGGTTCAAGAAGCCGAAGTCGCCCAGGAAGAAGCGCAGACCGGGCGGCGTCATGGTCTGCCCGAAGACAAAATAGAGGACTCCGGCAGCTACCGGGATAAGGGCCGTGTTGTAAGCGAATGCCCAGAAGAGGTTTTGCTTGATTGTCCGCATGGTGCGTTTGCTTAGCAAGATGGCGGTAACCACCCCCCGGAGGTCACCACTCATCAGAGTGATGTCAGCCGCTTCCATAGCCACGTCAGTGCCGGTGCCGATGGCGATGCCGACATTGGCCTGCGCCAGTGCCGGAGCATCGTTAATGCCGTCACCGACCATTGCCACTATTTTCCCTTCCGCCTGGAGCTTCTTTACTTCCCGGGCTTTGTGTTCCGGCAATACCTCGGCCACGGCGCGGTCGATACCGACCTCTCTGGCGATGGCATCGGCGGTGAGCTGGTTATCTCCGGTCAGCATAATTACTTCCAGTCCCTGGCGGTGCAGTTCGGTGATGGTTGCCCTGGAGTTCGGTTTCAGGGTATCCGCTACGGCGACGATACCCATCACCTGCCCGTCAATGCCGACGAACATGGGTGTCTTGCCCTGTCCCGACAGGCGCAACGCCTCCTGATCAAGACCGTTGAGGGAAAGCCCGTGGTCTGCCATCAGTTTCAGGTTGCCGAGACGTACCTGCCGGCTGCCCAGTTTGACCTGGATGCCGTGGCCGGGGATGGCGCTGAATTCGGTGGCGTCATACGGTTTCAGTCCCCTTTCCCGGGCGGCGTTGACGATAGCTTCTCCCAGGGGGTGCTCGGAGCCGCGCTCCGCAGAGGCGGCGACATTGAGTAGTTCTGTTTCTTCAAAACCGGCCGCCGTTACGATATCGGTGACCACCGGCTTGCCTTCGGTGAGGGTGCCGGTTTTATCCAGGATGATGGCTTTTATCTTGTGGGCCGTCTCCAGGGCTTCCCCACTGCGGATGAGGACGCCGTTTTCGGCGCCCTTGCCGGTACCGACCATGATTGCCGTGGGTGTGGCCAGTCCGAGGGCACAGGGGCAGGCGATGATGAGTACCGCCACGAAATTAAGCAGGGCGAAGGTCAGCGCCGGCTCCGGCCCCAGGAAGTACCAAAGCCCGAAAGTGAGCAGACCGATGACAATTACCACCGGCACAAAGTAGGCGGAGATTAAATCGGCTAATCTCTGAATGGGCGCCTTACTCCCCTGGGCTTCTTCCACCAGCCGGATAATTTGAGCCAGGACGGTGTCTTTGCCCACTTTGGTAGCTTCGAACTTGAAGCTGCCGGTCTTGTTCAGGGTGGCGCCGATCACGCCGTCGCCGGTTTTCTTTTCCACGGGCATACTCTCACCGGTCACCATCGATTCGTCGATACTGGAGTAGCCTTCCTTAATAATGCCGTCGACGGGCACTTTTTCTCCCGGACGCACGATGACGATATCTCCGGCAACCACTTCTTCCACGGGGATATCGACGTCCCGGCCGCCGCGTACCACCCGGGCCGTCCTGGCCTGCATACCGATAAGTTTCTTGATCGCTTCCGAAGTCTGGCCTTTAGCCCGTATTTCCAGGAACCTGCCCAGCAGGATAAGGGCGATAATGATAACCGCCGTATCAAAATAGACGGCGGCTTCACGCCCGCCGGAGGTGAAAAATCCGGGGAAGAGAACGGCGGCGACACTGTAAAAGTAAGCGGCTGATGTTCCCACCGCAATCAAGGTGTTCATATTGGCGCGTTTGTGTTTCAATCCGGCCCAGAAACCCTGGTAGAATTGCCAGCCGGCCCAGAATTGTACCGGCGTTGCCAGTACCCAGAAGAGGTAGTGGTTGGAGAGCATTCGCGGCAATATCCCCCCGACCAGTTCGGAAATGGTGACCAGAAGGAGAAAGAGGCCGACGGTGCCGGCGACGATAAGTTTTGTTTTTAAAATACGCAACTCCCGGCGGGTAGCCTCGGCTACGGTATCAACTCCGGTGGCGCTCTCGGAGCCGGTTTCCCGGATATTATAACCGGCTTCACTAACCGCCTTCCGGAGGTCAGCCGGAGCCACCTGGTTGGCCAGGTATTCCACGGTTGCTTTTTCACTGGCCAGGTTGACGGCCACCGAGACCACTCCCGGTACCGACGAGAGAGCTTTCTCGACGCTGGAGACGCAGGAGGCGCAGGTCATGCCCCCGATATTCAGGATTTTTTTCTCCAGAGCTACGCCGTAGCCGGCTTCCTTGACGGCATCAATCAGTATCCGCTCATCCACTTTATCGGCGTTGTAGGTCACGGAAGCCTTCTCGCTGGCGAAGTTAACGTTTACCCCGGATACGCCGGAGACACCGGAAAGCCCTTTTTCTATGGAGGCGGCGCATGAAGCGCAGGTCATCCCGGTGACGGGGATAATAATATTGTCGGTCGGTTTAGTTTTGCCTGGCATCTCTTACTGCCCTCCTTGCCGGTGCCGCCACTGGCACTATACCCCATACTAGTATATGGTATGGCCGAATGTCAAGCTCCGGATTGGCCAGAAATTAAAAGAAACGCAAAGATATCACGAGATACTTGAAGGTTAACCGGCTGTGGAAGATACGCTATGCCCCCAGGGGGCACAGCTGAAATCGCCTTCGGATAGGATTATTGACTGAACGGCGGCATTATTATATCCGGGGCGATTTGTTAAGGTCGGGCAACGGGGCAATTACTTATCTTATCTTCGGCGCCGGCCAGTCGCCTTGACAGTCACCAGCCGGGGACTTTAACATGATGCAGGGGAATCAAAGACCGGGGGTTAACCGGGCAGGGTGAGGCGGATGCAAGATAAGGGAGGGGCAGGCACAGAATGTTCTACGAGATTATTACCAATCAGGCGCTGGTAGTTCCAGTCAGCGCCTGGACGATTGCGCAGTTGACCAAGATGTCAATAGCGTTACTGCAGGGCAAGGGACTGGATTTTCGTTACATGGTCAGCAGCGGCGGTATGCCCAGCGCCCATTCGGCGGTGGTTACCGCCCTGGCGACAACGGTGGGCATGACACAGGGCATCGGGTCAGCCCTCTTTGGCGCTACGGTTATCCTGGCAATGATTGTGATGTATGATGCGGCCGGTGTCCGGCAGTCGGTGAGCCAGCAATCGGTAGTGCTGAACCGTATCGTCCGTGAACTCAGGCTCAGGCATTCGATAACCAGTCTGGAAGCCGATATGCGGGAACTTATCGGGCATACTCCGTTTCAGGTCATCGTCGGCGCCGTTTCCGGCCTTGCCCTTGCCTGGCTCTGGATTACCATCGCCGCGATGTAGGTGGCGCCCAGTGGTGAAATATTTAGCCGGATAACAGACGGTGCCCGGTGGAATATCTTTTTGACTCACACGGTAAAGGTTCTACTGGGCTTTCAAGCGGCGGGGGCGGCTCTCCGCGTCGCGCAGGCCTTCAAGCTCGTCCGCGTAGAGCACTACTTCTTTGTCGCCGGGGTCGATACGCACCGTGTAGAGGTAAAAGACGCCGCCGTCGGGCGGCTCTATCCAGTGGTAATCGGTAATCTCGCCGGTCTGACCGGCGTAGCGGCGCAGACCACTGTCCCGGGCGGATAAGCTCTTGCCACCGGCCGGCTTGATGGCAACCTTCTGGCCTATATCGTATTCAGCAGACATGGGCAACTACCTTAATATTGATTTTGTGGTCGATAATAACATCACTTACCGGTTCTGTCAAGCTTTTTTTTGCGCTGACCCCACGGGAGAGAGGTTTTGGGTGAGGCAGGGTGGTCGGGATTATTCCCTGACTGGCCTTTATTGGATACAAAAATACCTGAAAAATGATTGACATCTCTCCTGCTTGATTGTAGACTGTCAGAGTAAAACGCTTCGTCTATAGCTGCCTGCAGACTGTCGGAGCAAAATACTTCGTCTATAGTTGACTGCAGACTGTCGGAGCAAAAATGTTTTGTCTGGGAAATTGGATACAATAATGAAAGTTACCGACACGCCAAAAGAGACCAGGAAACCGGTACGGAGACGGGTCTACGAGCACCTAAAAACGGAGATTTTGACCGGCCGGCTCAGTCCTGAAGAGAGGTTGGGAGAGGAGCACCTGGCGGAGATACTCGGCGTCAGCCGCACGCCGGTGAGGGAAGCCCTGCACAAACTGGAAACGGAAGGCTTGATTCAGCCCGGCGCCAAGCGGGGATTCATCGTCTCAGGGGACTCCAGGGAAGAAGTGGAGGACAGATTTGAAATCAGGGCTGTCCTGGAAGGTTACGCGTTGAGGATTATCTCGGCCAGAATCAGTGAAGAACACCTGAAACGGCTTGAAGACCTTACCGACCGGGCGGAAGCGGCCCTGGAAGCGAACCGGATGGACGAGGTGTTCGACCTGAATACCCGTTTTCACGATACCCTGCACGAGCTGGTAGCCGACCGGGAGCGTTTCTTCCGGTTGATTGTGGATATGAGAAAGCAGGTGCTGCGCTACCGAAAAGAGACCCTGCAATCCAGGGAGGGCGCCCGGCGGACGATCAACGGCCACCGGAGGATAGTGCTTACCCTGCATCTGAAAGACCCCGACCTGTGTGAGCGGACAATGCGCGAGCACATCAGGCAGGCCAAAGAGGACGCCCTGCAGGCTATCATGGGGCAGGTAAAAGAAAACGTCTAAGGAGGTCCGTTCTTGGAGAAGCATATCAAGATAACAATGGAAAAATGCACCGGCTGCAAGCTGTGCGAGCTGGCCTGCTCGGCGGTGAAGACCGGCGCCTTTAACCCGCGGGATTCGAGGATAAAGGTGTGCCTGGTGGATATGCCGGAGACGCCGGTGCCGGTGCTGCTGGAGAGCTGCGATTACTGTTTCGGTAACCCGGTCTGTGTGCAGTTCTGCCTGCCGAAGGCAATCGAATGGCAGGAAATGGAGACCAAACCGGAGCGAATACAGGTGGCCGATGCCAAGCGGGTGGCCAGAGAATGGCTGGAATCGGTGAGCCGGTAGAAAAGACAGTTATGGCCAGGGTAAAAGTAAAAACTTTTTCCGTAATCCGGGACGTTCTGGGTGCGGAAATCATCGAGGTTGAGGTAGCCGAACCGGAAACGGTGAGCGGGTTGTTCGATACCCTGGTGAGCCGGTACGGGCAACCCTTCCGGGAAAAATTGTGGGACCCGGCCAGCGGCGAATTGGCGCCTTTCCTGATGGTGCTGAACAAGGTGGTTATAAGATCGACGACCGATATGGAGCGAGCCATCCGGGACGGCGACGAAATAGCGATTATTTTTCCGATAGGAGGCGGCTAATCATGGTAAACGGCTTTAAGCACGGCGGTTACGTCGGGCAAATACTGAGGGTCAACCTGGGTAACCGGGGGGTCAGTAAGGAACCGCTGAGAGAAGACTGGGCGGAAGATTTCGTGGGTGGGGTGGGGCTGTCGGCCAGAATCCTCTACGAGGAACTGGCGCCAAAAATAGACCCACTGGGGCCGGAGAACAAGCTGGTCATGATGACCGGGCCGCTTAACGGGACAATGCTGCCGGCGGCGTCTCGCTCTTCGGTCTGTGCCAAATCACCCTATACCGGATCTTTTTTCCACAGCATCTTCGGCGGCTACCTGGGGCCGGAACTCAAATTTGCCGGCTACGACGGGTTGATTATGGAAGGACGGGCGGAGAAGCCCGTCTACCTCTGGATTGACGACGACCGGGTGGAAATCCGGGATGCCGGGCATCTCTGGGGGAAGGATCCGTTCAAAACGCAGCAAATCCTGCGGCAGGAAATAGGTGACGATGAGATACACATTGCCACCATCGGGCAGGCCGGCGAAAGAGGGCTGCCTTATGCCATGATACTGTGCGATATCCGGGCGGCGGGACGGGGAGGCATGGGGGCGGTGATGGGTTCCAAAAACCTGAAGGCAATTGCGGTCAGGGGAACGGGTGGGGTGACCGTGCCCAACGTCCTGAAACTGTACAACACGGCGCTGAGGCTGAACCAGCTGATCAGCACTTCGCCGGCGGTGCAGGGGCTTTCCGGGTACGGCACGCCACGCAACGTGGCGGCGATGAACGAAGGCGGTATCCTGCCGACGCGGAACTGGCAGACGGAAGTATTCAACGGCATGAAAGACATCACCGGTGAGGTGATGAAGGAAAAGGTGGTCAAGGGAGACCGGGCTTGCTTTGCCTGTTCCATTAACTGCACCAAATACAGCGTGGTGGCCAAGGGGCCGTACAAATCAGTGATCAACGGCGCTGACTACGAAACTATTTACGGATTCGGCAGCATCTGCGAAGTGGACAATATCGAAGTGCTTTGCAAGGCGGATGAGCTTTGTGACGAGTACGGGCTGGACCTGATTTCCACGGCGCTGTGTATTTCCTGGGCGATGGAGTGCTACGAGAAAGGTATCTTTACCCGGCAGGATACGGATGGCATCGACCTCAAGTTCGGCAATGCCGACGGCATGCTGGAAATGATCAGAAAAATTGGCAAACAGGAAGGACTGGGAGTTTTGCTGGCCAAGGGGACGCGGGCGGCGGCGGCGATAACCGGCCAGGGCAGCGAGCGCTTTGCCATACAGAACAAGGGAGTTGAATGGCCGGGCCATACCTGCCGTCCTTTCCCGGCGGCGGCGGTGGGCTACGCCACCGGGCCGAGAGGGGGCAGTCATCACGATATCCGGCCGACGGCTGAAAAGAGCGGTCTGGTCGACCGCAAGACACTGGAGGGTAAGGGCGCCCTGGCGGCGGAGATTAATCACTGGCTGATACTCTGCGATTCGATGCTGGTCTGCCACCTGGGTGAAGCTATCTGGGGGCCGATGAAAATAAGCGATACTACCATCGAGGCGCTCAACGTGGTGACCGGCTGGGAACTCAATTATGAGGAGGCGAGAAAGCTGGCCGAGCGGCAATGGAACATGATCCGTTGTTTTTCGGCGAGAGAGGGTTTTACCCGCGAGGACGACCTCCTGCCGATAAGGTTCATGGAAGAGCCGGTGCCGGAAGGGCCGATGAAAGGGAGTATTATTCCCAGGGAAACCCTGGAGCGATTGAAGGACGATTATTATACTTACCGCGGCTGGGACCTGAAAACGGGCAACCCTACCCGGCAAAAACTGGCCGAACTCGGGTTGGACTTCGCTATCAAAGATATCTGCTGAACTGCGGCATAAACAAACGAGGGCGGTCAAACCGCCCTCGTTTATTAACCGTCGTAAGGCTATTTACCGGTTGAGCAACCGGCCTCAGGATATCGATTTTTCAATACGGTCGATTGATTCCGGCGTCAGGGGAAGCTCGGCGTTTTCCAGTATCGAGGTCACCATTCGCAGGTTGTCATTGGAAACGATGTTTTCGGTGGACATGGCGATGGCCAGGCGGTCACCGGGAACGACATCCCGCAGCAGTGCGAGAACCCCTTTTCGGGTCGCTTCCGTGCCCAGAGTGTAGACCGACGATGGCAAACCTACCCAGATAACCTTGCCCGGCCAGGCGGCCAGAGCTTCACCGATAGGCAGGTCTCCCATGGTGGGCGGGTGAAGCGCTTCGATGATATCGATCGGCGTCCGGGCGATCTGGTCCTTGAGGACGGCGACACGGCCATCCATGTGAACCCCCAGCAGCTTATCAAACGGGCGCAGAATCGACGCCATCGTTTCGTATTCCGGCATGAAGAATTTTTCAAAAAGGCGTGGGTTGACCAGGACGCCGTCGATATTATCCCCGCACCAGATGACATCGGCCGGTGACCTGGCGGCTATCTCGTACATGGGGAGGCGGCTTTTGGCGATGGCCTGACAAAGGTCTTCGACCAGGTCGGGATATTTGGCATGGTGGATGAAAAAGCGGCCCCCCTCGCTACCCACCCAGTCAATCATCAGTGTCTGGAGCGGGGTGTGGGGGTGGATATCGGTGACGATGCCGTCCTCACCCAGCCAGTCTTTAGCCTGCTCGATGGGGAAATAGTCGGCCCGGTACTCGGTATGCTCGACAATGAACTTGACCACGGCATAATCGGCCGGCTCTTTTATCAGGCGCTGGACAAACCAGGGAGTCACGTCCAGCCAACTGCGGGCGCCGTGCCACTGGCCGGTACCCGGTTCACGCTGTTCATCGTAAGAAACGCTGCCGACGGGCGTGGTGTAAGTCTTGCGAAATACGGTAACGCCGCCGGAGGTAATCTCCTGCTCGGTGACGCTGACATCGTGCAGTTTGGTGGTGTAGCTGGGCCTGGCCCAGACCATGCCCATGCCGCGGTTACGGCATTCGCGTTCCGCCCAACCAAGCTGGCAATGACGCCACCAGTGGAAGAAAGGCAGCCGGTCAGCCCGTTTTGCCCGGTTGGCAGTCAGCATACGTTCGCGTCGAGTCATTTCCGGCATCTTACTGTCCCCCTTTTCCGGGAGTTACCCACTCCACGCATTTCTTGACCCCTTCCAGGGCGTTGAGCGCTTTGTAATCGGCGCCGATGCTGTCGGCGAATTCCGGGGTCACCGGCGTGCCGCCGATGATTACTTTCACCCGGTCTCTGAGGCCGGCTTCTTTCAGGTTCTCAATAGTATCACCCATCTTGGTCATGGTCATGCTGAGTAACGCCGACATGCCCAGGATGTCCGGCTGGTGTTCTTTGACGGCATCGGTAATGCGCCCCGGAGTGACGTCAATGCCCAAATCAATGACCTCAAAACCCTGGGAAATAAGCAGCGTGCTGACGATGTTTTTCCCCAGGTCGTGGTGGTCTCCCTCAACGGTGGCGATGACTACTTTTCGGGCGGTAGGACGGTCGGCTTGTTTCAGATGAGGGTTGATGACTTTCATGCCTTCCTTCATAACTTCGGCGGCGACGACCAGTTCGGAGAGGAAATACTCACCGCTTTCAAATTTTTCGCCGACGATGGCCATCCCGGGGACAATGCCCTGGGTAATCGCCGTGCCGGGGTCTATGCCGGCTTCCAGTGCCTGCCGTGCGGCGGTCTCGATGGTGCTAAAATCGAGCTGCACGATGCTATCTCTCAGGGCTGCCAGATATTTGTCTTCAACCAACGGCCTAACCTCCCAAAATACGTGGTATTTGTCATTATCATAGCCATTAGCCGGAACAAAGTCAATTTTGAAAACATTAAACAGGAAGGCCATTGCGCCGGAGCGTTGACAAGCCAGCCGGGTGTAGCCTAGTATGAAAAAGATGAACCAGACCGAGACCAGTCTGTATTCCCTGGATAACGGAGAAGCCGTTACCTCTTTGTCTTCTTTCCCCTCGCCGCAGGAGGAATACCTGGCCGCTTTCGAGGACCGGGCGGCGCTTTTTCTGGAGTATTACGCCGTCGAGGGGAAGAGCCTGAAACGGCGCACCCTGACCCGGGGCGAGTTCCTGGCCCTGGCCGAGGCCGGGGCGGCTTACCTTATCGAGCAGGGCGTGGTGAAAGGCGACCGGGTGGTGCACTGCTTTTCCGGCAACAGCCCCTACGACCTGGTTTTCCGGCTGGCGGGGGTATTGGCGGGATGCGTGCCGGTAACCGTTAACTGGCAGGCGGATGATAACCAGCGTATCGCCTGGAAAGCGAGGGAGACCGGAGCCAGGCTGGTGCTTTACGACCGTGGTTTTACCGACCGTATCGACGAGATTAAAGCCGGGCTGGAAAAGACGACGTTCTTCGCCGCTGAAAATATCGAAACATACCGGCCGGCGGGCAAGGTGGACTATCCTCCCCTGAGCTATGAAGACGAAAAGATGATAATATTCACCTCCGGTACCACCAATGAACCCAAAGGAGTCAGCCTGCCCCACCGGAGTTTTCTGGCCAACCGGTTTACCTACGAGTGGCATTTTGAGGTTAACGCGGACACCAGCGTGGGCCTGCTGCTGGTCAACCCCCTGCACCACGCCAACTCAACGGCCTTTTCCGATTGGGCGATGCGGCGGCCGGGGACGGTGGTCTACCTGCTGCAGCGTTACGGGACGGTCTACTGGAAGGCACTGGTAGAGGCGGCCGGCCGGGGAGATGACTGTCTGGTGGCGCCGATGGTCTCCCGGCACATCGAATTCCTGGAATCACTGGCCGATAGCGGGGAACTGCCGGTGGCCGAAGAAAAGATAAAGGAAGCCCTGAGCCGGACGGAGATGATGATTGGTTCGGCGCCGGTGGGGCCGACCACGGTAAAACGGGTGCGCCGCTTCAGTAACCGGTTGCCCAACGTGCGCTTCGGTTCTACGGAGACCTGCCTGCAGGTAGCCGCCACGCCGATGGGGATGCCGGCAGAGGTACTGATGCGTGCCTTCGAAGCCGGCTGGTCACATCGCTATAACGGCGAAAGTCTGGTGGGCTATTACATCGGCCGGGGGCATCCCCCGTTTACCCGCATCAGGGCAGTACGGTCACTCGACCCGGAGAATAAAGGCTATTACCAGACGTGCGATACCGGTGAGCCGGGCTACTTCGTGACCCAGGGAGCTAATATCATGGATGCCTACATCGGCGATGATGAGGCGACGGCGGAGGTATTCCGGGAGGGGTGGTATAACGGCCTGAAGGACATCATCTTTACCCTGAAGAACGAGTCGGACGGGGAGCTTGATTATTACTGGGTGACCCGGGATTCGGCGCTGCTTATCCGGGGCGGAGCCAACTACGCTTACGACCAGGTGGCGGCGGAATTGTCCACGGTGCTGACCGATGATTTCAAACTTAATCCCGGCCAGTTCAAGCTGGTGGTGGTGGGACTGCGGGTGGAAAGCGAACACGAAGACAGCTGCTGTGTCACCATCGAATTAAGCGGGGAGGCCGCGGCCGGACAGGCGGAACTGGAAGCCGATTTCAAACCGCGGGCGTGGCAGAAAGTGGCCAAAGGCTACCGCCCGGACTTCGTCAGGTTTGCCGGGATCCCCCTGAATTTTAAGGGGGCGGTGCTTTACCCGCAGTTGAAACAGGACTACCGGGAATGGCTGAAGAGCCAGGGCACACCTTCCCTGGGGTGAAGTAACGACCCTGATGGCCGGCTACCGGTTCTCGCACCCCATTCATTTCAGTCTGCCTCCGGCGGCTAAAATCGGCCAAATGGTTTAGAGCACCCCATCCGCTACCATGCCGTCGAGCGCAGCGCCGAAAGCAGTGACCGTCCGGCTGATATCCTCGTCGGTGTGGATGGCCGAAACCCAGCCAACGGTACCGCGGAGCAGGCTGACGCCGTTCAGCAGCAGATACCAGTGCAGGGCATTGATAACCTCGAGGGAGGTTGATTTTTCTACGTCGTAGCAGACACTGCGGTCGCATTTCCGGCACTTGCCGAAATGGAGGTGCAGCACGGAGCTGGTGTTGTAGGCGCAACCGTCGATGCCCCGTTTTTCAATCTGGCGGTTCATGGCGTCGGCCAGTTTTCCGGCAGAGGCTTGGGCGGTGGGCTGTACCTCACCTTTAGCGATGACATTGAGCATGGTCACTCCGGTGGCGGCAATGACCGGGTTGGCGTTCCAGGTGCCGTTGTGGAAAATGCGGCGATAACGGTTCCACTCCGCGTCACCGGCTTTCGTACTGAGCAGTTCCATGATATCGGCGCGACCGCAGACGGCGGCGCCGCCGCCGAGGCCGCCACTGACAATCTTGCCCAGCGGGGTCAGGTCCGGGGTGACATCCACGGTGGCCTGGTAGCCGCCGGGCGACCAGCGGAAGCCGCTGATTACTTCATCGATAACGAGCAGGGTGCCTGTTTCCTGCGTCAGGCGGCGGGCTTTACGAACCAGCTCCGGGGGCATGCAGATGCCGCCGCCGTGGGCGCCGCCGCCTTCCAGGAACAGAGCGGCGATATCTTTTCCGGCCAGGGCTTTTTCCATGGCGACGTCATCGTTACAGGGGATGACCACGGTGGCATTGGTTACTGCGTCATCGGTGATGGGGGGCAGCCGGCCGGGGAGGGGTTGGTCAAAGGGAGGAATCACACCGACGTACAAATCATCCGACCAGCCGAAGAACTGCCG
>CBDUSH010000027.1:0-16799 GCA_965369965.1 uncultured bacterium
ACCTCTATACTTTCACCAGGGGCAAGGCGCTGTGATTGAATTGGGTGCCGGCACACTCAGCCTGATATTCCTGGTGGGGATAATGGTGGGGATACTGACTGGCTTTCACATCGCTCTGGTGCTGGTGGGTGTGGCCGTTATTATCGGCTATTTTACCGTTGGGCCAGCGGTGTTCTTTTTAATCTATATACGGGCTAGTGTTATGATATTGAATTACAATATGCTGGCCATTCCCCTTTTCACTTTCATGGGCGTGGTGCTATCCAAATCGGGGATTGCCGAAAGACTGTACCGTGGCTTATACCTCTGGCTGGGTGGGCTAAACGGGGGGTTGGCGCTGAGCACGGTGGTGCTGGGAACGATTCTTGCCGCCGGCCTGGGAGTTGTCCAGGCCTCGGTGAGTATGCTGACGACAATCTCCCTGGGCCCGATGGTTAAGCGGGGCTACGGCAAAGATTTCGCCAGCGGTTCGATATGCGCCGGCGGGACGCTGGGCATCCTTATCCCTCCCAGCATTATGCTGGTTATCCTGGGGATGATGGCTTCCCTGTCGATAGGCAAGCTGTTTTTTGGCGCTTTTATCCCCGGTCTGGTACTCTCCGGCCTGTATTTGACCTATATTCTCATCCGCTCCTGGCTGCAGCCGGGTATCGCGCCGGCGGCTCCCCCGGAAGAAAGAGGCGTCCCCTTTATACAGAAGCTTACGCTGCTGCTGACATCGATATTACCCCCCCTGGCAATCATCCTTTCGGTTCTGGGGTCTATTTTCTTTGGCATCGCTACCGTCTATGAGGCCGCCGGCGTCGGCGCTGCCGCCGCCCTGCTGGCTACGGTGATATACCGGAGGTTCAGCCTGAGCATGCTGATGTCTTCCATGCGCGAGACGCTGAAGGTAACCGGTTTTGTCATGCTCGTCACCGCCTGTGCCAATGCCGCCGTCGGCGTCTTCATGTACTTCGGCGGCCGGGGAGTCATCGAGGATATGGTGCTGGGGATTCCCTTCGGGCGGTGGGGGGCTTTTGCCGGTATCATGTTCGCCACTTTCATTCTGGGCATGTTTATCGATTGGATAAGCATTATGCTTATTATAGTCGCCATACTGGTACCCATCGCGCCATCACTCGGCTTTGACCCGCTCTGGTTTGCCCTGATGATATGCGTGAATCTGCAGATGTCCTTCATGACCCCTCCCCTGGCTCAGGCAATATTTGTTTGCCAAGGCAGCGCCGACCCCCGGCTGGGAGTGACTATGGCCGATATCATCAAGGGGGTAATCCCGTTTGTTTTGCTCATTATCGTCGCCCTCGGCCTGTTCATCGCCTTCCCCCAGCTGATGCTGTGGCTGCCCGGAAAAATGCTGAGATGAGCCGGTCTGCCCGCTTAGCTCACTGACTTTACCGGGCAATGCCGCCGCCGGACGTTATCTCAGGCTGACAAGGCGGGGTCAGGTTAGTCCAGCAGGACGGTTTCTTCATAGTCCGGCACGGATACCTTCCAACCGGTCTGCTCGGCCAGAAACTGGCCGAACCGCTGGGCTGATTCGGCTTCCCCGTGGACGACGAATACCCGTCTCGGGGCTTTCTGGAGGTTGGAAAGCCACATGAAAAGCTCGTTACGGTCGGCGTGTGATGAAAAGCCGTGAATCTGCTCTATTCTTGCCCTGACCGGGTACTCCTGTCCCAGTATCCTGATTTTTTTAGCGCCGTCGAGAATCTGCCGGCCCAGGGTACCGATTGCCTGGTAGCCGACGAAGAGTGCCGTGCTCTCTTTCCGGGTGATATTTGATATCAGGTGGTGCTTGATTCTTCCGCCGGTGCACATCCCGGAACCGGCGATAATCATCACCGTGCCCCCGATGTGGTTTATCGCTTTTGACTGGTCGGTGGCCTCGGTCATGATTAAATTGGGGAAATTGAACGGAGAATTATTTTGCTTTACCAGTGTTGACATCTCTTCGTCGAATAACTCGGGGTGGCGCTTGAAAACTTCGGTAATCCTGATTGCCATCGGGCTGTCCAGGAAGACCCAGAGGTGCGGGATACGGTCTTCGATTAATAGCTGGTTCATGTAATAGAGGATTTCCTGGCTTCGTTCCAGGGCAAAGCTGGGGACAATGATATTGCCCCCCATTTTGTGGGTGGAATTGATAATTTCCGCCAGGTGGTCGGGTATGTCCGCCGTGGGCTGGTGCACCCGGTCGCCATAGGTGGATTCGACCAGTATATAGTCTACCTGGTGCAGCACGGAAGGGTCACGCAGTATCGGTTTGTCCCACCGGCCCACGTCTCCGGAAAAGACCAGCGTCCTGGTTTCTCCATTGTGATTTACCTCCACCCGGATTATGGAAGAACCGAGGACGTGCCCCGCCTCCCGGAAGGTAACTTTAACCAGCTCGTTAACCCTGACTGTTTCCCCGTATTTAACCGGGGAAAACAGGGCCGCCGCCGCCTTGGCGTCATCCACCGTGTAGAGAGGCACTTCCGGGAAAGGACTCTTTCTTCTCTCCCGCTCATGTCGTCTCTTTTTGAAAGCGGCGTCCTCTTCCTGCAGGTGGGCCGAATCGAGGAGGATTATCTGGCTGATTTCGGAGGTTGCTTCCGTGCAGTATATTTTCCCCCGGAAACCCTCCCGCACCAGTTTGGGTATCAGGCCGCAGTGGTCAAGGTGCGCGTGAGTCAGTAGAACCGCATCTATCGTGCCGGGCGGAACCGGGAAAGGCGCCCAGTTCCGGTTGGTAAATTTTCTTTCCTGGTATAATCCGCAGTCCACCAGGATCCGGGTATGGTCTACCTCCAGCAGGTAGCGGGAACCGGTTACGTTCCGGGCCGCGCCCAGGAAACTCAATTTTATCTGCAATTTACACCGCCTGTTTTTATTTTCTTAAGATGATACCATTAAATACCACCCGCCGCCAGACTACCGGAATCAGGTGGCCGTCGCTTCCCGGCAGGTGTCAGCAGTTATCGGAGCGGGGTGGGCCGGGATTCCCGGAATGTAGTATAATACGTTATTAAAAAGGTGCCCGGATAATCTCATAAAAACACGAAGAAGGAGTGAAAATATGGATACATCTGGCGTCGCGATGCCGAATCGGGAACGTTTTCGGTCTATCTGCCTTGGGGAAAGGCCGGGTGATTTCATGGTCATGGACTGGGTTCATCGCTGCTGGGCGGAAACCATTGAAGGCTGGATTGAGCAAGGCGCCCCGGAAGAGATAAGACGGCCGGAGATGCTCAACGAGTACTTCCGGTTTGATCACCTGCACGGGTTACAGGAAATTGTCTCCGAGCATAACCGGGCCGATTTAAAAGAGCTGGCTTCTTCCACCCAGACGATGGGGTTTTATCACATCACCCCTCCCGTGGTGCCCGTTTTCGAGATAAAAGTCCTGAGTGAGGACGAACGGCATCGCGTGGAGACGACCTACGGCGGGGCCACTGTTGAGGTCTCCAAGGCACATCCCTGGCGGATGCCCCGCTTCATTGACCACCCGGTTAAAGACCGGGCAAGCTGGAACGAATACCGGAAACGGCTTGATCCCCACACCCCGGAAAGGTGGCCCCGGGACTGGGAAGCCTTCTGCGCCGACCGAAACCGCCGGGATGATCCCACCATGCTGCTCCTGGAAGGTTACTTCGGGGTTTTGCGGGAATGGGTGGGAGTGGAAAGGCTGCTCTTCATGTTTTATGATGACCCCGGACTGGTCGAGGACATGATGGACCAGGTACTTTATCTGAGCATGGAGGTGGCCAAACGGGTGGTGAAAGACCTCAGAATAGACGTCGTCCGCTTCTGGGAAGACATGGCTTTTAAGAGCGGTACCCTGATATCTCCCGATATGATAAGGAAGTATATGCTCCCCCGCTACCGGCAGATTACCGATTTCCTGCATTCCCACGGCATTGACATCCTTCACGCCGACAGTGACGGTAATATTGATGAACTGATTCCTCTCTGGCTTGAGGTCGGGGTCAATTTCCCATGGCCGCTGGAGGTGGCGGCGGGTATGGACGCGGTCGCCCTTCGTAAAAAGTATGGTAAGGATATTATCCTGGGAGGCAACATAGATAAACGGGTATTCGCCCGGGGTAAGGACGCCATCAAGCAAGAGGTCATGTCCAAGGTTCCTTACCTCGTGGAGACGGGGCCATACTTTCCCTGTCTGGACCACGTCATCCCGCCCGATATTTCCCTGGAGGGTTTTCGCTATTATATTGACCTGCTGCGGGAAATTGGCGGCCGGGAAAAAATAGCCTGGTGACCGGTTGTATCTGCCGGCAGGCCGGAGGAAGAGCTGATGGCATCAAAAGCCGAGTATGACGTAATCGTTGAGTCGGACGTCATGGTGCCGATGCGTGACGGGGTGTTGCTGGCCGCGGACATCTATCACCCGGCCAATGGTGGCCGGTCGCTGACCCGGAAGCTGCCTTCTCTTTTGGAGCGTACACCGTACCATAAAAAAGAATCAGACCGGGCGGACCGGGCGGCTCACTTCGCCCGGCACGGCTATATTGTGGTCGTGCAGGACTGCCGGGGGTGCTACGATTCCGAAGGCGAGTTTTACTTTTTACTGAATGAGCCGCATGACGGCTACGATACTATCGAATGGATGGCCGGCCAGCCCTGGTCGGACGGAAAAGTAGGCACCTACGGCACTTCGTACATGGCCTGGGTGCAGAGCGCCGCGGCGACGCAGAATCCGCCCCACCTTACCTGCATGTTCCCCAATATGGGCGGCTGGAACGGCCATACCAGTTCGGTTCGCCAGGGAGGCGCCATGGAACTCCGGTTCGTGGCCTGGGCTTTCTGGCACTCCGCCCTCAACCAGAACCGGAACCTGAAAAAGGACCCCTGGATTGACCGGGCGCTCAACGATACCGACTTTCGGGAATGGCTCACCCGCCTGCCTGTCCGGAAAGGGCATACCCCCCTTGCCCTGGTGCCGAACTATGAAAAATGGTGCCTGGATATCTTCACTCGCGCCGATTATGACGACTACTGGCGGCAACCCGGTTTTGCCATTGAAGAATACCTGGGAAATCATGCTGATGTGCCGGTATACCTCTGTGGCGGCTGGTATGACTCCTACACCAGCGCCACCCTGGAATCCTTTACCGCCCTGAGGGCGGCAAAGAAAAGCCACGTCAGGGTTCTCATGGGGCCTTGGACACACGGCGTTTTAAACCCGGAGCTTTCTTATGCCGGCGATGTTGACCTCGGGGTCGAGGCGGCCCTGGAATCGTTTGACGGACTGCATCTTCGCTGGTTCGACCGCTGGTTAAAAGATGTCGATAACGGTATTGATACCGAAGCCCCCGTTCAAATTTTCGTCATGGGCGGCGGCACCGGCCGCAAGACGCCGGAGGGGCGTCTTGACCACGGCGGGTACTGGCGCGGCGAATCATCCTGGCCACCGGCTCGCGCCCGGTATACCAGCTTCTATCTGAACGCGGACGGCCTCCTCAGCGACCACCCGCCGCAGAGCGAGAGTTCGGCCACCAGCTATTTAGCCGACCCGGCCAATCCAGTGCCGACTATCGGCGGTAACTTTTCCTCTTTGTACTACCTGAAGCCGCTGCCGGAAACAGACCGGAAAGAGTCGGTGACGCCGGCGGGTGGCTTCAATCAGTGGGAAGGCCCCGGATTTTTCGGCTGCAAACCGCCCTACCTGCCCCTGGCTTCGCGGCCCGACGTGCTCGTCTTCCAGAGTTTACCCCTGGAGGCTGATGTCGAAATCACCGGCCCGATTACGGTCAAACTCTGGGTCTCGTCGTCGACTCCGGACACTGACTTTACCGCCAAACTGATTGACGTTTATCCTCCCGGTGAGGATTACCCGCAGGGCTATGCCCTTAATTTGACGGACAGCATCCTCCGCGCCCGGTACCGGAACAGCCGTGAGCGCGGCGAGGTGATGAAGCCCGGAGAGGTGTGCCAGTTGAACATCAGCCTTTATCCCACCAGCAACCTGTTCAAAAAAGGGCATCGCCTCCGGCTGGATATCGCCGGCAGTAACTTCCCCCGTTTTGACGTCAACCCCAACACCGGCGAACCCATCGGCATGAACCGAACGACCGCCGTTGCCGGAAATACCGTTCACCATGACCGGCACTGCCCGTCCCAGGTGATTTTGCCCGTCCTCCAAAGTGCAACGCCGGGATGAGCGCCGGGCCTGGCCGCCGGCTAGCCGGTGGGCCTGAGGAGGCGGGGATGAACTATAGTCGTGCCTCCGTCCACGATTATCTCCTGTCCGGTGATGTAATCGGCTTCGGCAGAGACCAGAAACAGGACGGCATTGGCGACATCCTCCGGCTTGGCTAACCGCCTCAGCGGTATCCTGTCTATACCCTCGATAATATCGGGCTGTTCTTTTATCAGTTCCTCCATCATGGCGGTTCTGGTCAGTCCCGGACTGACGGTATTAACGGTAATATTGTATTTCCCCCACTCCGCCGCCAGCACTTTGGTCAGCTGGAGGGTGCCGCCTTTGCCGGCGCTGTAGGCAGCCATTCCCGGTGTACCAATGTGGCCGCCTATCGAGGCGATATTGACAATCTTGCCCTGCTCCCGTGCTATCATGTGCCCGGCCACCGCCTGGCTGCACAGGAACTGGCCCTTCAGATTGACGTCGATGATGTCCTCCCACTCGGCCTCCGGCATTTCCAGTGACGGCGCCAGCCGGATAATTCCGGCGTTATTGACCAGGATGTCGATCTTCCGGAAACTGTCCAGCGTCTGCGCCACCAGTTTACCCACCTCTTGCCTGTCGGACACGTCGGCTTTTACCGGCAGCGCCCGGCCCCCCAGTGACTTGATTTCCGCAACCACCTCTTTCACCGGCTCAAGGTTCCGGCCGTTGACCACCACCGCGGCGCCTTCTTTAGCCAGGGTGAGCGCAATCGCCCTCCCGATTCCCCGGCTTGAGCCGGTAACTACAGCTACCTGTCCTTCAAGTCTCATTGCCATTGCTCCCTTTTTCCCGGTGATGAATTAAACTGGATTATACCATTAGAGAGAGGTGCCGGTGTAATCAGGCGGGATATGGATTCGTATTATACCCGGGATATCATTCAGCGGCGCAGTAATATGATCGCCGCCACCGCAAAAATAAGGCCGAGCACTTTCTCCACGGAAATCGTTTCCTGCAAAATTAATATGCTCAGGAAAGCCGTAATCATGGTATTAAGCCCGTAAACCGGCATCACCACCAGCACCGGGCCTCTTTGAATTGCCATATAAAGAGTCAGGACACCTATCGCCAGCAGCAGGACGATCAGAAAAGCGTACCCCAGGTATATCGGCTGTTCCGGGATGATGGGAGTGCCGGTGAGATAGATATAGACGAGCACGACCGGGATGACCAGGACGCAGCTCAATAATCCGACTGCGGGGCCGCCCACCTGCGGAGAAATCAGCTTAACCAGGAAATAGTGAATCCCGATAAAAAGCATGGCGATTAAGCTCAAGGGCAGGTAATCCAAAAAACACTCCTTATGGGGCTAAAGGCTTAACAAGACAATAGCGCCTGCGGCCAGGACCAGTCCGAGTAATCTGGAGACGGTAACTTTCTCGCGCAGCGCCACTATGCCCAGAAAAGCCGTCACCAGCACGCTCAGTCCGTAGACGGGCATAACCACCGACATCGGGCCGAGGGCAATGGCCGTGTAGAGGGCGATGAGAGCCACCGACAGCGGTATGGCCGCCAGCAAAGTGTATAACAGGTATATTCTCCGTTTCGGGATTATGGGTGTTCCGGTAAGCCGTAGATAGGTAATTATCACCACGACGATAACGATATTGCCGATAAGCGGGATGACAATGGTGGCTATGTTCCCGGAAATGAGCTTGACCAGAAAGTAAAAGACCCCGAGGGATGCCATCGATATTAGCGTTAAAGGCAGATAACTCACCACGCGTCCCTTCACCCTGTTTTAGCTTTGGCTTGAATCAGGCCGTTATCTGGTTCGGGAAGTGCCGGTAAAAGACGGACTGGCGGTCACTCTTCGGTAATAACCCGGGTGGGGTTGTTTTTCAGGCTGTATTACGGGACATTTGCCGGTAATAGATTTGCCTGTAGTAGATATGATAATGGCGACCCCGGCGGGATTTGAACCCGCGATCTCCACCGTGACAGGGTGGCATGTTAGGCCGCTACACCACGGGGCCGTGCTGACTCGTAACTGGTAGAAACATACGTTACCTGCCAGTGAGCCACTGCTCATTAAGAGTCTATCAAAGGTTATCACAAGTGTCAAGATAGGGGATACCGGTGGAACCGTAAAATATCCCCTGCTTCGAATCGGGTATCGGTCTTGCCGGCCCGGTTGTCTTCGCCGGTGGCGGCAGGCTATAATTCAGAGGCTGAGAGGTAAGGGCGCAGATTTACCGGGAGCTGCTATGCATTGGTTATATTATGCCGGCCGGGAATTGACTCTGGTATTGCTCTTTCTTTTTACCCGGTGGCAGGTGCTCGGGAAAGAAAATATTCCGGCAAAGGGCCCCCTGCTGGTGGTGGCCAACCACATCAATCTGGCTGACCCGCCGATTGTCGGTGTCAGTATTGGCCGAAACGCGGTGTTTCTCGCCAAAGAGGAACTCTTCCGCCCCGGGCTTGCCGGTTATATCATGCGGAGATTCGGCACCTTTCCGGTGCGGCGGCAGGGTATGAACAAAGAGTCGTTGCGTAAAGCGGAACGGTTTCTGGCACAGGGAATGGCACTGGTCATTTTCCCTGAAGGACGAAGGAGCCAGGGAGCCCGTCTGGAATCCGCCTACCCCGGCGCGGCACTGATTGCCGCCCGCAGCGGGGCGCCCGTTCTCCCCATAGGCATTTACGGGACCGAGAAGATCAGGGGCGGCGCCTGGCTCTTACAGCGCCCGAAAGTCACCGTAAATATCGGCGCTCCCTTCTATCCGGTGTCGGGAAACGGCAAAGTGAGTCGGGCACAGCTTGACGAGTTGACGCACTGCATCATGGATCATATCGCCGGGCTGCTGCCGATAGAGTACCGTGGTAATTACGCCCAACAGGAAGTAGACAGCCATGAAAATTGAAAAAGCGGATAAAACAGGTTTTTGCTTCGGGGTCAGACGGGCGGTTGAAGTGCTGGAAAAAGTGGCCCAGGAACGGGGTAGTGTGGAAACGCTGGGAGCGGTAGTGCATAACAAGCAGGTGATGCAAAGATTAGCCACCATCGGCGTAAAGGTAGCCCGGGACATGGATGACATCCGGGGCGGCACTGTCGCCACCAGTTCTCATGGGATAAGTCCCCAGGTAGAGAAAGAACTTCGCTCTCGTGATATCGGCATCATCAGCACCACCTGTCCTTTCGTCCATCGCGCCCAGGTCGCTGCCCGCAGATTGGCGGAAGCCGGTTTTTTTGTCGTTATTTACGGTGATGCGAACCACCCCGAGGTCAAAGGTATTCTTGGCTGGACTAAAGGCCAGGGGATAGCCACCATGGATGAAAAATTCCTGGAAACACTCGCCCAGGTACCTCGTCGCCTCGGTATCCTGTCGCAGACGACTCAGATTCCGGCCCACTTCAATGAATTTGCCAAGAGGCTGATTGATGCCGCGCTTAGTCGCGACTCCGAAATACGGATTATCGATACGATATGCCATGATATCAGGCAACGTCAGGCGGCGGCGTTAAAACTGGCGAAAAAGGTAGACCTGATGTTGGTTGTCGGCGGACATCACAGCGCCAACACCAATCTCCTGGCGGAGTTATGCGCCGAAGTGACGGAGACCCACGTCGTCGAAACCGCCGAAGAGATAATACCCTCCTGGCTCAGGGGTAAAAACCGGGTCGGTATCACCGCCGGCGCCTCTACCGATGAACAGACGGTCGATGAGGTGTGGCGAAAACTGAACGGGTAACCTATACCTTCAGACAGGTTACCGTTCGGGAAATCCCGGGAATCGGATGAATTTTGCCGGTGACCAGGTCCCCGATTTCATTCAGGGTTTCCTTTTCCAGAACGGCGATAATATCATACGGACCGGTCACCGTATCTACCGAGGTTACCCCCTCTATCGGGAGAAGGGACGCCGAGACTTCCTTGACTTTACCCACTTCTGTCTCAATAAGAATGAATGCCCTTGCTGCCATTGAACTCACCCCCCTTGACTATCTTTAAGCGTACCCCCACTATTTGAGTATAAAAGGCATCGGGTACGATGTCAAGATATTTTGAACAAGCGGCGGCTTGACGCTCAATAGAGCTTTGCGTATAATTTAGGTTAACTCTACCTGGAATTATTGGCATTCGAATCGCCCTCGGGCGTGGTCACCGGGAACATGAGTTGCATGATTAGCCCATTTTGACCTGCCTGTCAGGTAACGGCAGGGTGAGAGGAAGGGAGCAAGACTTTGGAATATTTCCTGAGTGAAGAGCAAAAGACAATCAGAGACCTGGCCAGAAAGATAGCCGAAGAGAGGATTCTGCCCGTCAGGACAGAACTGGATGAAGCCGAGGAATTCCCCTGGGCGATAATGAAAGACCTGGCCGAGGCGGACATGTTCCGCGTTTTCATCCCGGAGGAATATGACGGACTGGGTGGTGGTTGCCTGGAATTGTGTCTGGTGGTGGAAGAACTGAGCCGGATATGCAGCGGGATTGCCGTCGGCTACGCCGCCAGCGCGCTGGGCTGTTTCACCCTCGTGGACTATGGCACCGAGGAACAGAAACGCAAATACCTCCCCGATATCGCCACCGGAAAAAAACTGACCGCCTTCGCCCTCACTGAATCGACCGCCGGCAGTGACGCCGGCGCCATCAGGACAACGGCGGAAAAAGTCGATGGCGGTTATCTCCTTAACGGCACCAAGCAGTTTATCACCAACGGCGGAGTGGCGGATTTTTATACCGTCATTGTCCTCACCGATAAAAACAAAGGCGTCCGGGGCGCCAGCGCCCTCCTCGTCGAGAAAGGCGCCGAAGGGTTCTCTTTTGGCAAAAAAGAGAAAAAGATGGGTATCCGCGCTTCATCAACCACGGAACTGGTTTTTCATAACTGTTTTGTCCCCGCCGAGAACTTGATCGGCAAAGAAGGCATGGGTTTTATCATGACCATGAAGCTTCTTGACCGCTCACGCCCCGGGATTGGCGGCCAGGCGGTCGGGATTGCCCAGGGGGCGCTGGAAGCGGCGGTGGACTATGCCCAGCAGCGCGTCCAGTTCGGGCAGCCGCTGATTTCCCTGCCGGTAGTTCAGGATATGCTCGGCGATATGGCCGTCCAGGTTGAAGCCGCTCGGGCGTTGGTCTATGCGGCGGCGCGGATGGTTGACAGCGGCGCCAGGAACTTCACTGAAGAATCGGCTATGGCCAAAGTATTCGCGTCTGACGCCGCCATGAAAGTGACCACGGACGCGGTGCAGATTTGCGGCGGCGCCGGCTACATGAAAGACTATCCGGTGGAGAAAATGATGCGGGACGCCAAGGTCACCCAGATTTACGAAGGCTCCAACCAGGTGCTCAGAAATGCCATTGCCGTGGCGGTGAGAAAGAGAAAAGGCCGAACCGCGTGAATATAGTCGTTTGCCTGAAACAGGTCCCGGACACCGGTGACGTGAAAATAGACCCCCGGACAGGCACCCTTATCCGGGAAGGCGTCAAGCATATCATCAATCCGCTGGATACCTACGCCCTGGAAGAGGCCGTCCGAATGCGGGAACGGTACGAAGGAAAGGTTACCGTCATCAGTATGGGGCCGCCCCAGGTTGAAGCCGCTTTGAGGGAGGCCATTTCCCTGGGCGCGGACGAAGCCGTGCTCTTGAGTGACAGAGCTTTCGCCGGCGCAGACACCTGGGCAACCGCTCTTACCCTGGCCGCGGCCGTCAACAAACAGGCAGAATACGACCTGGTAATCTGCGGCCAGCAGACGTTAGACGGAGATACCGGACAGGTAGGTCCGGAACTGGCCGAAATGCTGGGGGTATCTTTTGTGGCCTACGTCAGCCAGGTGGAAGAGGTTACCGGCGCCCACCTGCGTGTCCGGCGGCTGGTTGAAGACGGATACGAGACTATCGAAGCCGCGCTGCCGGCGGTAATCACGGTGGTCAAAGAGATTAACCAGCCCCGCCTCCCCTCGCTGCGCGGCATTACCCGCTCCCGGAGCGCCGCCATCCCCGTCCTGACGGCCAGTGATTTGGGACTCGATGAGAGCCAGGTCGGGCTGGCCGGCTCGTTTACCAGGGTAGTCAAGCTCTTCTCTCCGGAAAAGACCTGCTCCGGGGAGATATTCCAGGGTGAGGCGGAAAATCAGGTGGACTGCCTTATCGGTCGATTGAAAGACACCGGTATAATCTGAAATTGGAGTTATCATGGTCGACGATGTCTGTCGTGGCGTCTGGGTGTTCGCCGAGCAGCGGCACGGCAAACTGAAAAATATTGGCGGCGAGCTTTTAACCAAAGGCAGGCAGCTGGCTGATGCCCTCCAGACCGAATTAAGCGCCGTCTGCTTTGGCCATAACGTTGGCCAGGTTGAGCAGCTTATCGCCTGCGGTGCCGACCGGGTCTATCTGGTGGACAGCCCGGAACTGGCGGCTAACCCGGAGGACCTGTTCACCGGCCAGCTGGCGGCGCTTATTGAGCAATACCGGCCGGAAATCGTGCTCGCCGGCGGGACTCCCCTGGGACGCGCCTTTATTCCACGGGTGGCGGCGCGGGTCCGGACCGGCCTCACCGCTGACGCCACCGGACTGGATATTGATACCGCCGAAAGGTTGCTCTGGCAGACCTGCCCCGCCTTCAGCGGCAATTTTCTGGTGACCATCGTCTGCCCGGAACGGCGGCCGCAGATGGTGACCGTCCGTCCCCGGGTCTTCAAAAAAGGCGCGCCGGATATGAAAAGGCAGGGCGAGATAATTAAAGTGGACTTTAACCGCGAGTCTATTACCTCCCGGACCAGGCTGCTCGACTTTGTGGCCGATGTTGCCGGAACGGTGAATATTGACGAGGCGGAGATTATCATCGCCGGCGGCAGAGGACTGGGTACCGCCCGTGACTTCAAAATGCTGGAAGAACTGGCGGCGGTGATGGGTGCCGCCGTGGGCGCCACGCGCCCGCCGGTGGATGAAGGCTGGCTGCCTTATTCCCGCCAGATAGGGCAGACCGGGAAAACGGTTTCCCCCCGGCTTTACCTGGCGGTCGGTATCTCCGGGGCGGTGCAGCACCTGGTGGGGATTCAGACCTCGGACGTTATCGTCGCCATCAATGAAGACCCCGCCGCCCCCATTTTCGACATCGCCACTTATGGCATCGTCGGCGACCTGTTCAAAGTCATCCCCCTGCTCACCGGGAAACTGAAGAATCGGTAGATAAGCCCGTGTTTTTCTTTAACTATTCAACCCTGGTCGATCCGTTCCTGCGCCATGTCAGACTTTATGCCGTCCGGTTTTCCGGCCTGAAAGTCGGGGACAGGGTGCTGGATGTCTGCTGCGGAACCGGTGACCAGGTCTACCACTACGCCCGGGCCGGCCTGCTCGCCACCGGAATCGACCTTGACCCGGCTATGCTCCGGCTGGCCGCAAAAGACAAAAGAGGCCGGGTTCTGGATAACGCCTCATTCCGGCTGGCGGATGCCCGCTGGCTGCCCTTTACCGATAACTCCTTTGACGGCGCTTCCGTTTCCCTGGCGCTGCACGAAAAAGAAAGGGATGTCCGTGATGAAGTAATTTCAGAGATGAAAAGGGTGGTCCGGCCGGGCGGCGCCCTGATTATTATCGATTATCAGGTCCCGCTGCCCAAAAAACGGCTCTCCCGCCTGGTCGGAACCGTCGAATTTATCGCCGGAAGGCAGCACTACCGGTGCTTCAAGGATTACCTGGCGCAGGGCGGTCTGGACGTGCTGCTGGCGAAAAACCGGCTGACCGCCGCCAATCGGGATTACCTGGCCGGCGGGCTGATTACTATCGTCAAAATACTCAATCCATGACCTCCGTCAAGCGGGATTTTGAGAGGGATGAAATCCCTCTTTTTCCCCCACTTCCTCTTTCCCCTTATCGAAGGGAAAGAAGCTGAAGGAAAGCTTCTAGGAGGTAGGTGCTACACAATATACTGTTAGGAGTCTAAGAGGGATAAAGTCCCTCTTCTATTACCTCCCCCTTCCCCTTTCTAAGGGGAAGGGGGGTAAAGGGGGATGGGGTTCTACAATGACTCCGCTGCCTGAGCTTGCAGTAAACCGTCATCTCGGCTTATAATGTACTTGAACCTGGTTGAAGCGGAGGTGGGTGAGATGCAGATAAATGTATCTCAGTTGCTGCAGGAGGTGATGGGCGCCTCCCGCGACTACGAAGTAAGTGATGAGGTTGATATTGCCGGGGACGGTAATTGCCGGGAAGTCCGGGGTAAAGTCAGGCTGCTGCGTACCCACCGCGGCATACTGGTCCGGGCGGAACTGAATACGGAGATAGAACTTGCCTGCAGTCGCTGTTTGAGGTCGTTTTACTCTCCGGTTACCTTGAAAATTGAAGAAGAGTACATCTCGGTTGTCGATATCGTCAGCGGTACCCCGTTACCCGCTCCGGAAGAACCCGGTGCTTTCGTCGTTGATGAACACCACGTTATTGACCTGACCGAAGCGATTCGTCAGTACGCGCTGCTGGCAGCGCCGATGAAGCCGCTCTGTAAAGAAAATTGTGCCGGACTCTGCCCGGTTTGCGGGAATAACCTGAATCAGGAATCCTGCCGGTGTTCGGAGCCGGTAACTGACCCGCGCTGGTCCGAGTTAAGTAAGCTGGGCTTACAATAAATAAAAATTAAGGAACGAATGGATTATGGGAGCTTTACCGAAACGGAAAATATCCAAGGCGCGCCGGGACAAGAGGCGCAGCCATATGGCAATAACTCCTCCTCGCCTGCAGGAATGCCCTCAGTGCCACAGCCCTAAATTGCCTCACCACGTCTGCCAGACCTGCGGCACCTACGCCGGCCGGGAAGTCATCGAGATTAAAGGCCCCAAAGCGAAGCCTGACTAGCCCCTTTGATACAGGCGGCTCGGGTGACCGTGGTATTACTGTCTAAGTTTTGGAGGCCGGTTTATTGCCAGCGCCGGTGTTTTTTATCAATGAAGAGCGGCGGAGACTGATCTCATGAAAATCGCCTGTGTTTTTCCCGGGCAGGGCTCGCAGTCGGTGGGTATGGGGCGAGACCTCTATGATAATTTTAAATCGGCCAGAGAGGTCTTTGACCGGGCCGATGAAGTGGTCGGCAGCTCTCTTTCCAGGCTGTGTTTTGAAGGTCCGGAAGATGAGTTACGCCAGACCATTAACGCACAGCCCGCCATACTCACCGTCAGTTATGCCTGTTTACAGGCAGTCCGGGAAGCTAATCCCGGCTTCACTCCCCCCGACTTTGTCGCCGGGCACAGCCTGGGTGAATATACCGCCTTGATTGCCGCCGGCGTGGTCGATTTTGCCACCGCCGTTTACCTGGCCCGGGAAAGAGGCCGCCTGATGCACGAAACAGGCACGGTCCGGCCCGGCAGCATGGCGGCGGTGATGGGCCTTGACGAAGTTTCCTTATCCGAAGTGTGCCGGCAGGCCGGCGCCCATGTGGTCAATATCAACTGTCCCGGCCAGTTCGTCATCAGCGGTGACCGGGATAACGTCACCCGGGCGATGGAACTGGCCAAAGATAAAGGGGCGTCCCGGGTTATTCCGCTGCCGGTCAGCGCCGCCTTTCACTCCCCGTTAATGCAGCCCGCCGTGGACGGCATGACCGGGATTATCTCCTCTCTGACTTTCGGTGAGCCGGTGATACCCATTATCGCCAATACCAGCGCCCGGCCGCTGACCACGGCGGAATCGGTGAAAGCGGAACTGCTCGCTCAGATATGCAGTTGCGTGCAGTGGCAGCCTTCCATAGAGTACATGATTAGCCAGGGGGTGACCGTTTTTTACGAGATGGGTCCCGGCCGGGTGCTTAGCGGCCTTATCAAACGGATAAACCGGGAGGTTACCACCCTGAATATCGGTGACGCCGGGGCGGTTAAGAGTATAACTTGAACGTAATACCCCCGCTCTCTTTTGAAGGGGGTTAAAATTATGGGATGTTTAAGAGGGGCGAGTCCCCTCTTTCCAGACCCTTTCCCCTCTTCCTTGATAAGGATAAGGGGATACATCGGATGAGGCAAAAATAACTGGAGGAGGCAAAACATGGATCTTTCCGGAAAGGTAGCCCTGGTTACCGGCAGCGCCCGCGGTATCGGGCGGGAAATCGCCCTCAAGCTGGCCGAGGTCGGCGCGACGGTGGTGGTCAGTGACATTACTGACGCCGAGCCGGTGGCCGAAGAAATCAGGGCGATGAACCGGCAGAGCCTGGCCGTGGCCGCCGACGTCACCTCGTCAACAGCCGTTGCCGCCCTGGTTGACGTGATAATCTCCACCTATGAACGCATTGATATCCTGGTAAACAACGCCGGTATTGCCCGGGACCAGCTGCTGATGCGCATGTCTGACGAAGACTGGGATAAAGTGCTGGAAATCGACCTGAAAAGCGTTTTCCTCTGTACCCGGGCCGTGCTCAGACCGATGATGAAACAGCGCTGGGGCAGGATTGTCAGTATCTCCAGTATCGTCGGTGTTGCCGGTAACCCCGGTCAGGCCAATTACGCCGCGGCCAAGGCGGGCATCATCGGTTTTACCAAGACAGTGGCTAAGGAAGTCGGTTCACGCGGCATCACGGCTAACGCGGTCGCTCCCGGCTTCATTGATACCAAGATGACCCAGCAACTGCCCGAGGCACAGCGGCAGGAACTGATGAAACGGATTCCCCTCGGTTTCCTGGGCACC
>CBDUSH010000028.1:0-16475 GCA_965369965.1 uncultured bacterium
TCGCGGTTGGTCTGAGCATCCCCAATTCAAAGGTAGATACGGCTGCCATCGTGGTTAACTACTTTGATGATCAAGTCCATTCTGAAAATGTCACCTCCGTTTGGACAAAACACAGCGGCAGCACGGAGCGGGGAACCAGCACCTTCTTAGAGGGTGACGAAATGTTCACCGCCAACATTACCATCCCAGGGGCGGCTACACTCGGTACCTATAGGACGTTCACCATGCAGGTGATACCGCCTACCGGAGCGACGCTTACCATTGCGCGAACGACACCCGGCCAATTAGTCCCGGTAATCGACCTGAAATAGACGACGATTATAAAAGGCGCTGAAGCCAACCATGTGTTGCCGGGTGAATCTTTAACCGATATCTTATCGTGCCCCCGGGGGAATTCTCCGGGGGCATTCAGGTAGCAGCAATGAAGGGCAATATCCTGTTCCGGGGTCATCTTACCGGTATCTACGGGCGTTAGAATCAGTGGCAGGGGCGGTAATTTAACTGTTGCCCAGCGGGCAGGCGTGGCATTCGCCCTGGGAGCACCGCGTCCGGTAGACGTGAATCAGGCCCTGCTGGCGGGCGGCGGAACTGACCAGGGCACCGGTTAGCCCAAGCTGACGGCTCATGTGCTTTTCTAAATTATTTACCGCCAGTCGGGGGTATCGGCGATAAAGGTCCAGCGCTTTCCGGGAAAAATCCGGCCGTGAGCGGCGGCCCCAGGCAAAAGCAAAGGGCAGGAGCACGTTCAGGGCGATATCGGCCGCCCGGGGGTGGCCGAGGAGGGCCGGCACCATCCGGCGACAGCGGGGGCCGAAAGTAATGTGGCTGGCCCAGTAATCATCGGTGGTTACCAGAAGCAGTTCTTCCAGTTCGCGGTGACCCCGGCTCAGGCCGACCCCGGCTATTTTATCGATGACCGCGGCCAGAATACCTTTTTCCCGATGACGCCGGACGAGATGACTCATCGCCGCCAGGCGTCTTAACGGGGAATTATTGGGCCTGACCGGGGAGAGCTGCCAGTTGTCTTTATCCATCACCCCGGTTTGACGCGTCGATACCCAGAGGCGCTCCAATTTTTCCACCCAGGCATCAGCCGTGACAATATCATGGCGCCAGTGCTCCGGGCGCTGCGACGGGAGCAGTCCGGCGGTACCCATCAGTAAAGCCTGCTGCCGGGCAAGGCCGTCTTCATGCCCGGCTTTATCTCCGGCCAATGATTCCAGGTTACAGAGTGGCACCCGTGCCGCCAGCTCCCGGAAAGGGAGCTTGTTCCGGGCATAGCCCAGGGCAGTCATTATTCCCTGATAGAGGACCTGACCGGGCTCGGTTCCGGCAAGGTCCGCCCGGAATCCGGCGGCTTTGGACAGGAAACGTTTCCGCCCGGCGTTATCCAGGAATCCGGTGATAGTACTGACCGGCAGGCGTTTCAACACCTGGTGGCAGGGCAGACGGCACGTGTCTGATGGACGAGCCGGGTCCGCCAAACGGACGGGTAAATCATCCAGGTATCTTTCCAGAACCAGGATAGGGGTTTGCCGGCCGTTCTGCATCCGGGTGGCGGTGGCCGTGTCACGCCGCATCACGACGTGCAGGATTACCCCGTTGTAAGCGGGGTCCCGGTGGTGCCGATGAGCCTGCCAGTTGCTCGATTTGACGTGGATCTCGATATCGCCTTTTTTCACGTCCCGGCCGGTGGCGATAACCGCATCGAGCAGGTCCGCGCCCCGGCAACGATTAATCCGGCCCGGGTAGATGACTCTGACCGGTTCCCCGTCCTCGGTGGTCATATCCAGGCGATTATTCAGCTGGTGCTGCCAGATACTGACGACAAGTTTCTCCGGGAGATTTTTTGACAAAGTTGCTCCGGTGTTGTTCCAGGTGAAAAACTGCAGGTGCCTTTAGCGAATATACACGGTAACGTGTAATAAGTCAAGTTATTTCTTTGTTTTCGGCGGGTGACGCTTCGTATTTGAAGCTGGCCTGCTCGGCAATAACGGACAGGAGAGTGGCTGAGGTTCCCCGCGGTTGATACATGGCGGTTTCCCACTCACTGATAGTCTGCTGGCGCGTTCCCAGCTTTTCGGCTAATTCGCTCTGCGTCAGGCGGAGATGCCGCCGCAGGTCCTGGATACGCTGACTGTCCCAGTAAGTTCTCCCGGCCTGATATTTCGGTGTCATGCCGGAATTCTACACGGTTTAGTGTAGGCTGTCAAAAGGATCCTGTTTGCCTTCGGTTGGCGCTATGGTTGCGCCATAACAGCGCCTGCCCGAACCCGATACTGCCGTTTGAGGTTTGCACGACCCCGAAACCGGTGTCCAGCCGGAATACCGGATGACAGGATGCGGGCGTAAGGAGAAGATAATAGAATGGATTATGGGCGTGAGTTCCCGTGAATTAGTATAAATGACGATAAACGGGGATGCTATTAGTTGCGAACCCCGGTCACCTGCGGTAAGATATAAACGTTAGCACTCTCGCCCGGAGAGTGCTAACCAATTGATGCCGACAGGAAAATTAAGAAAAGAAGGAGGACAGAATGGCGGTAAAACTGCAACCGTTGGCTGACAGACTCGTGGTCAAAGCTATCGAGAGAGAGGATATGACCAAGACGGGAATCTACCTGCCCGACACAGCTAAAGAGAAACCCCAGGAAGGAGAGGTGGTTGAGGTGGGGCCAGGCCGACTATCCGACGAAGGGAAACGGATAGCGATGGATATCAAGAAAGGCGATATCGTAATCTATTCCAAATACGGCGGCACGGAAATCAAAATCGATGACGAAGAACTGATTATCCTGCGTGAGAGTGATATCCTGGCGGTGAAAGGCTAAACACCGCACAAATATTTAGGAGGTTAATATGGCGAAACAAATTATTTACGGTGAAGACGCCCGGCATTCCCTGAAGAGGGGCATTGACGCCCTGGTGGATGCGGTCAAAGTGACCCTCGGCCCCAGGGGACATGCCGTGGCCCTGGATAAGAAATGGGGAGCGCCATCGGTAGTTGATGACGGCGTTGCCATTGCCAAGGAAATTGAGCTTCCCGATCCTTTTGAGAACATGGGTGTGCAGCTGGTCAAGGAAGCCGCCAGCAAGACAAATGACGCCTGCGGTGACGGTACGACCACCTCGACGATACTGGCGCACGCCATCATTACCGGCGGTTTTAAGAACGTGGCCGCCGGCGCTGAGCCGCTGGCGCTGAAAAAAGGTATCGAAAAGGCGACCGCAGCCGTTATCGAAGAGCTGAAAAAGATATCCACCGACGTGAAAGACAAAGAACAGATCGCCCAGGTGGCCACCATTACGGCGGTCGATACCGAGATTGGCACCCTGATTGCCGACGTTATGGACAAGGTTGGCAAAGATGGTGTTATCACCGTTGAAGAGTCAAAAGGTATCGCCTTTGAGATCGAATTTGTGGAAGGCATGCAGATTGACCGGGGTTATATCAGCCCTTACTTCATCACCAATCCGGAGCGTATGGAAACGGTACTGGAAGACCCCTATGTCCTGATTACGGACAAGAAAATATCGGCGATGGCCGACCTTTTACCGGCGCTGGAGAAAATACTTCAGGTATCCAAAAACCTGCTTATCGTCGCCGAGGACATTGACGGCGAGGCTCTGGCCACCCTGGTGGTCAACAAGCTGCGCGGTACGATTAACGTCCTGGCCGTGAAAGCCCCCGGTTTTGGCGACCGGCGCAAGGCAATGCTGGAAGACATGGCTATCCTGACCGGCGGTAAGGTTATCTCGGAAGAGGTAGGACGGAAACTGGATTCGGTTACCGTGGAAGACCTGGGCCGGGTGCGACGGGTAACTTCGGATAAGGACAAGACGACTATCGTCGAAGGTAAAGGCTCTGAGGACGAAATCAAAGGGCGCATCAAGCAGATTAAAGCCCAGATTGAGGAGACCACCTCGGATTTCGACCGCGAGAAACTTCAGGAACGGCAGGCCAAGCTGGTCGGCGGGGTGGCCGTTATTAAAGTCGGCGCGGCCACCGAGGTTGAGCTCAAAGAAAAGAAACACCGTGTCGAGGACGCCCTGTCGGCAACGCGGGCGGCGGTTGAGGAAGGGATTCTGCCCGGTGGCGGCGTTGCCCTGCTCAATACGGCGGCTGCCCTGGGTGAACTGGATGCTACCGGAGACATTGCTACCGGTATCAATATCGTTCGCAAGGCAGTCGAAGAGCCGATTCGCTGGATTGCCATCAACGCCGGCAAGGACGGTTCGGTGATTGTCGAACAGGTGAAAAAGAGCCCGGTCGGCGAAGGTTATGACGCGGCCGCCGACGAGTTCGGCGGGATGGTGGCCAAGGGCATTATCGACCCGACCAAGGTGGTGCGGACGGCTCTGCAGAACGCAGCCAGTATCGCCGCCATGGTGCTGATAACGGAATCCCTGGTTACCGATATTCCGGAAAAAGAGAAGATGCCGCCAATGCCGCCCGGTGGTGGTATGGAAGGCATGATGTAATCCAGCCCGGCTGGAAACAGTCAATAGAATAGCCGCGGTTATTGCAACCGCGGCTATTTTTTCTTCTCTGACCGGGTGATGAAAAGCTCTACAGAGCGAGCAGATTTTCCAGTGATTCGTCCGGTCCGGCCGGACCCACCAGCGCCAGGCGAAGCCGGTCACCGACCAGCAGTTCCGCGGCCAATTGCTGTAATTCTTCCGCGGTGATGGCGTCAATAATGGCGAGAACCTGGTCAACGGTGAGAATGCGTCCGGTGAGAATTGCCTGTCCGCCCATCCATCCCGCGACGCTGCGGCTATCCTCCATGCGCAGCAGCAGGCGTCCCTTGGAGTACTCTTTGGCCTTGGTCAGTTCCGCTTCGGGGACCGGTTTTTTGAGTTTATCCAGTTGCTCCACGACGGCGGTGATGGCCGTTTTCAGGTTTTTCATTTCCATCCCCGCCGAGATGATAAGAGACCCGGTGTCATGAAAGTGGTCGGTAAAGCTGTTAATGCCGTACACCAGTCCCAGTTTATCCCTGATTTCGGCAAAAAGCCGGCTGCTCATACCCTCCCCGAGGATGACGTTCAGAATATCCAGTTGAAAACGCTTGGGGTGCAGGTAGGGCAGGCCGGGCAGCGCCAGGCAGAGGTTGATTTGCTCGGTATCCCGGGTCTCGATTTTTACCCGCCGGGGAGGCTCTTGGGGGACATAATCGGCGTATCCGGGGTGGGGCCGCCGGTTATCCCAGCTTCCCAGGCACCGATTGACGGTGTCCAGCATCTCCCGTTGACTCAGACCGCCGGCAATGGCGATGACCGTGTTATCCGGCTGGTAATGGCCGGCCAGGTAATCAAGCATGGTGTTTCGGGTGATGGCGGAGACGGTCTCCCGGCTGCCGGCAATATCCCGCCCCAGGGGGTGCTCCGGCCAGAGAAGTTCGTCAATGAGTAAAGCCACCCTCTGGGCAGGGACATCGTTGCACATGTTAATCTCTTCGATGATGACCTGCCGCTCTTTTTCAATGTCCGTCGCGTCGAACCTGGAGTTGAGCAGCATATCGGACAGTACCTCGAAAGAGGTGCCGAAATGAGAGGCGGCCACCTTGCACCAGTAGACGGTCAGCTCTTTGTCGGTACCACCGTTGAGGATACCGCCCACGCCTTCAATGGCCGTGGAAATATCGCTGGCGGTGGGACGCCGGGTGGTGCCCCGGAAGCAGAGGTGCTCAATGAAATGAGAGATGCCGGCCTGGGGGTCGGTTTCATGGCGCGAACCGGCGTGGATAAAGATGCTTATGGATACGGAGCGGGTGTGAGGCATGGAGGAAGTTACCAGGCAAAGACCGTTATCGAGTGTCGTTTTACGAAACAAGGACGTACCCCCTCGACCATACTGGGCATTGCTTGATTTTGGCCGGTGACATCATCGCGAGGCGATGGAGTCAACCAAAGGCGAATGAAACCCGGCCATAGTGCCTTTAATCATTGTAGTATGGCGCCGGACGGGTGTCAATTTGAAGGTAACGGCAGGGACGGCACCCTTGTCAAGAGAAGGGGGCTGTGCCATAATGAACTGGTCGTTTTGCCATTGATTCAGGCACAAAACGGTCTCCGGTTTTGCCGGATTCACTTTATTCCGGGACGGTTGGAAAGCAGGTGTCATGGAAATTATCCGGGAAGCCCTGGCCAGAGGTCAGGCGGCGTTGAATGAGTACGATTCTAAACTGGTTTGCGCGGAGTTCGGTATTCCGGTATGCCGCGAGGTTACTGCCGGAGATGCCGAATCAGCCGCCGCCGAAGCGTCCAAAACCGGTTTCCCGGTCGTTTTAAAAGCCGTTGGCGAAAAACTGCTGCATAAGACGGAAGCCGGCGCGGTTGCCCTGAACCTGGCTGACGCAGAGGCAGTGAGGCGGGAAGGCCGGCGGCTGCTGAAAATCAGGGGCAGCCAGGCGCTGCTGGTGCAGGAAATGGTCAGCGGCGCCCGTGAGCTGGTCTGCGGCCTGATCCGGGACGACCAGTTCGGGGCCTGCGTCATGTTTGGCCTGGGCGGCGTTTTAACCGAGGTCTTTCAGGACGTGGTTTTCCGCGTCGCCCCGCTGACGGAGCGGGACGCCCGGGAAATGATTTCAGAAATCCGCCACCGGAAAATACTGGAGCCGTTCCGCGGGGAAAAAGCGGTTGACGGCGACCGGCTGGCCCAAATCCTGGTGGCGCTGGGGAATATCGCCGGACAGTACCCGGCGGTGGAGTCGGTGGATATTAACCCGCTGAAGATAAGGCCGGACGGCCGTCCGGTGGCGGTGGACGCCCTGGTGACACTGAGTCCGGGCGAGAGACCGGAGGCGGAGCCGGCGGCTGATCCGGCCAGACGGGATGACCTGAGGCGGTTTTTCGAACCGGAAAGCGTGGCGGTCATCGGCGCTTCGGCGGCACCCGGTAAAGCCGGCAATACGGTGGTGCGTAATATCCTGGCTAACGGTTACGCCGGTAAACTTTACCTGGTCAACCCGAAAGGCGGTGAGATTGAAGGAATCCCGGTGCATTCTTCCATCGGCAGTTTGCCGGAAGGGGTGTCCCAGGCCATCATCATGACCCCGGCCCGGACCACCGTGCAGATGGTCAGGGATTGCGCCGCCCGCGGTATCCGGCATATCGTGCTGGCGGCCGGAGGCTTTTCCGAAGTTGACGCCGAAGGAGTCGAACTACAGAAGGAACTGACCCGGGCGATCGCCGAGACCGGGGTGCGCGCCATCGGCCCCAATACTTCCGGGCATACCTCCACCCCGCACCGGTTCACCTCCGGATTTTTCCCGCTGGGTAAAATACCGCGCGGCAATATTTCCTACATCGCCCAGACCGGAAACTTCGCCACTCATACCATGCGCTACATCACCACCGGGGAGAACTTCGGCGTGGCGAGGGTGGTGGGGCTGGGCAACAAGATAGATATCGACGAGAGTGAAGTCCTCGAATATTACGGGGACGACCCCGAGACCAGGGCTGTTTTCATGTACCTGGAGGGTATCAAGCGGCCGAGGCGCTTTCTTGAAATTGCCGGTGAGGTCAGCCGCCTCAAGCCGGTGTTCCTGCTCAAAGGGGGCAGTACCGGGGCGGGCTCCAAAGCGGCGATGACACACACGGCGGCGCTGGCCTCTGACGAACGGATTATCGACGGGGCAATCACCCAGGCAGGGATTACCCGTCTTTACGACTATTCACACCTTTTCCTGGTGGCCAAGGCGCTCTCTTTCATGCCCCTGCCGAAAGGCAACCGGGTGAGTTTCCTGGCGCCTTCCGGGGCGATGCTGGTGGTGCTGGCCGACCTCTGCCATCAGCGCTGGGGGCTGGAGGTGCCCGACCTGGCCGAAAATACCCGGCAGCGCCTGCAGGAAATCAGCCCGCCGTTCATCCGGATGCGTAACCCGGTGGATATCTGGCCTTCGGCGCTGGCCCACGATATCGAGTTCAGTTATCGGGAAGGAATCGAGGCGCTGATGAAGGACGCTGACATTGACGCCGTCGTGCCGATTATGATGCTTACCGATGACGTCGGGGTGCCGCCACTGGACTTTCTGGTGACACTGGCCAAAAACTACCCGGAAAAGCCGCTCTATATAACTTTCAGCGGCGAGAAGAAGCACATGGAAGCCGCCAAAGCCTTTCTGGAGCCCAGGGGAGTGCCCACTTTCCCCCTCATCGAGGAGCCTTTCGAGGTGCTCTCCGTCCTGAACCGGTGCCGCCGGGCGATGGCGCGCCGGTGATAACCGGTGCCGGAATTGACTTAACTACCCGGCATTGCTAACATTAAACCGGGAATGGAGGCTCCGTTATGGGCGATATAGTGAAGATTGCCGGGGTGCAAATGGACCCCGTGATAGAAAAAGTCGGTCAAAACCTGGAGAAGGTTTTACTTGAGACCGGGAAGGCCGCCGCCGGCGGCGCCGACCTGATAATATTTCCGGAATGCGCCCTGACCGGCTACATGTTTACCAGCCGGGCAGAGGCCTTACCGTTCATGGAGACCATTCCCGGCCCCAGTACGGAGCGACTGGCGAAAAGCTGCCGGGAACTGGGCGTTCACCTGGTAGTCGGAATGATGGAAAGAGATGGTGACCGGTGCTACAACGTGGCGGTCTTTATCGGGCCGGACGGAATCATCGGCAACTACCGGAAAAACCACCTGCCTTACCTGGGTATCGACCGCTATCTTGACGCCGGGGAGGAAATCTCCCGGGTGCACCGGACTCCGCTGGGCAACATCGGGGTGAATATCTGCTACGACTGCCTTTTCCCGGAGAGTATTCGCACGCTGGCGCTGCAGGGGGCGGATATCGTCGTCCTGCCGACTAACTGGCCGGCCGGCAGGGACAAGCTGCCCCGATACCTGGTCAACACCCGCGCCCTGGAGAACCGGGTGCATTTCGTGGCCGTCGACCGGGTCGGCGTGGAACGCGGCGCCGGTTTCCTGGGCCACAGCAAGATAATCAACGCCCTGGGCGACACACTGGCCGAGGCGGGCGGCGATACCGAAGAGACTATTTATGCCGAAGTTGACCTGGCTGAGGCGAGGCAGAAACACGTCGTCTTCAAACCGGGCGAGTTTGAAATTGACCTCGTTCGTCACCGGCGGCCGGAGCTGTACGGGGAAATTACCAAAAAAATTACCTGAGACTGTCATGGCCGGGGCGACCGGTCTTCAAGGATGACAGAGGGATAGCTATGACGAATAATCCGGACGGGAACAGGCTGCCGCTTTTTCCTTTGACCGCCGAGGTTAATGATAAAGGACACCTGGTCATCGGGGGCTGCGACACCGTTGAACTGGCGGCGGAGTTTGGCACTCCTTTATATCTTTATGACGAAACCGGCCTGCGCGCCCGGTGCGCCGAGTTTATTCAGGAGTTCGGCCGGCGGTACGCGGATACCAGGGTGATTTACGCCGGGAAGACGTTTATCAACCCGGCGCTGGCGCTTATCCTGAAAGAAGCCGGGCTGGGACTGGACGCCGTTTCGGCGGGAGAACTGAGTATCGCCCGAGACGCCGGTTTCCCGATGGAGGAAGCCTATTTCCACGGTAATAACAAGTCGGCGGAGGAGCTTGAACTGGCCCTGGAGTGGGGTGTCGGCTGTATCGTGGTGGATAACTTTTCGGAGATGGCCCTGCTGGATAAGCTGGCCGGAGAGAAAGGGGTGGTTACCGAGATACTGCTGCGCCTGACGCCCGGTATCGACCCGCATACTCACCGGCATATCTCCACCGGCACCGTTGACAGTAAATTCGGCTTTACGCTGACTGACTGGGATGAGGCGGTTTCCCGGGCGGTCCGGGCGCCGAACCTGAACCTGGTCGGGCTGCATTTTCACCTGGGTTCGCTTATTTTCGAGTTCGAGCCTTACCAGGAGGCGATCGGGGTGGTGCTTGATTTTGCCGCCGGGATGAAGCAAAAATACGGTTTTGAACTCAAGGAATTGAATATCGGCGGCGGCTTCGCCGTTCAGTACACCCTGGCCACTCCGGCACCGCCGGTTTCGGCCTACGCAGAGGCGATAGCCCCGGCCATAATCAATAAATGCCGGGAACTGGGGCTGGCATTGCCCAGGCTGGTTATCGAACCGGGCCGGTCGATAGTCGGCCGGTCGGGAGTAGCCCTGTACAAGGTCGGCGTTGTCAAGGATATTCACGGTGTCCGGCGCTATGTGGCCGTTGACGGCGGCATGGGAGACAATATCCGGCCGGCTCTTTACGAGGCGGAATATGAAGCGGTAGCGGCCAATAAAATGAGGGCAGCCGAAGACCGGAAGGTTACCGTGGCCGGTAAGTTCTGCGAATCGGGCGACGTGTTAATCAGGGACATCATTTTGCCGGAAATTGACCCCGGCGATATACTGGCCGTGGCCACCTGCGGCGCTTATTGCCTGGCCATGGCGAGTAATTATAACGCCTCGCTAAAACCGGCGGTGGTCATGGTGCGGGACGGCAAAGCGCGGCTTATCCGGCGGCGGGAGGTCCTGGCGGACCTTTCCCGGTACGACGTGGTTTAGGGAGCGGATTATTTCAATGTGGCAGGTGATAGGACAGGAAAAGAATACCACCCTGCTCCAGCGCAGTCTGGAACGGGAATGGCTGGCCCACGCCTATCTTCTGGTTGGGCCGCCCCACGTGGGGAAAATGACACTGGCGCTCGATATCGCCCGGGTATTAAACTGTGATTCGGCGGAATCTCCCTGCGGTGAGTGCCTGCCATGTCAAAAAATAACTGCCGGTAACCACGCCGATGTCCAGGTGATTAACCTGGCACAGAGAGAAGATACCGCCGGCGCCAAGAACATCAGTACCGAACAGATAAAAGATATGCAGCACGCCGCCAGCCTGCCGCCGTTCGAAGGTAAATACAAGGTGTTTATCATCGAGGGCGCGGAGCTTTTATCGATTGAGGCGGCTAACCGCATGCTGAAAACGCTGGAAGAGCCGGCGGAAAAAATGATTTTTATCCTGCTGACGACCAATGAGAAATTACTGCCGGTAACGGTAGTCTCGCGCTGCCAGCGACTGGAGTTGAACCCGATGTCTCCGGCGGCACTGGAAACGGTGCTGCAAGACCGCTGGGCGGTTGAACCAGGCAGGGCGAAACTGCTGGCCCGGCTTTCTCACGGGTGTCTCGGCTGGGCAATCCTGGCCGATGGCGACGACGAGTTGCTTCAGAAACGCGCCGAAAAACTGGACGCCCTGCTGGAAATTATCCAGGGTGATGACGAAGAGCGCTTCAGTTATGCCGGCCAGCTATCATCCCTTTTCAGTCGCCGCCGGGGGTTGCTGGGGGAGGTGCTGGACATGTGGGTCGACTGGTGGCGTGACCTGATGCTCTGCAAACTGGGATTCCCGGATATGGTGACCAACGTCGACCGGGCGGAGGCACTGGAGACGGTATCCGGCGGCTACAATCTGGCACAGATAAAAACGTTTATTGAAAGTATTCAGGCGGCTGGAGAACAGCTCAGGCAGAACGCTAATCCGTTACTGGTACTGGAAGTGCTCATGCTTGATATGCCTGGGAAGGAAAAACGCGGCGAGAAGACTGTCGCCGCGCGGTAATATAAGATATGGCTGAAATAGTTGGTGTACGGTTCCGCACGGCCGGTAAGGTTTACTATTTTGACCCGGCGGGAATCGACCTGGCGATAAACGATTACGTCATCGTGGAGACGGGTCGCGGCCCGGAACTGGGACGGGTTGTCATCGCTCCCGGGCAGGTGGTGGCCAATGAGACGGAGGGGCCGCTGAAACCGGTCCAGCGCAAGGCGGAACCGGATGATGTAAAACGGGCGGAAGAGCTGGAAGCAAAAGCCAGAGAAGAGTTGTCGGAATGCGGCAAGCTGATTGCGGAATTACAGTTGCCCATGAAACTGATAACCGCCGAATATAACTTTGAGGGGAATCGGCTTCTGTTTCTGTTCAGCGCTGAAGAACGGGTGGATTTCCGTGAACTGGTGCGGCGGCTGACCAGACGTTTCCAGGTACGTGTCGAACTACGGCAGGTGGGCACCCGGGATGAGGCCAAGCTGCTGGGTGGCTTTGGCCGGTGCGGCCGTCCGCTCTGCTGCGCTAGCTTCATCTGTGAATTTGCCCCCGTTTCCATCAAGATGGCCAAGGAGCAGAACCTGCCGCTTAACCCGATGAAAATTTCCGGTATTTGCGGGCGTCTGATGTGCTGCCTGGGTTATGAGAATGAGCAATACCGCGCCATGAGAGGGAAACTGCCCAAAGTAGGCCAGCAGGTATCCACACCTCAGGGGGAGGCCAGGGTTATCGGGACGAATCCGATGAAGGAAACGGTGATGGTCCAACTGGAGAACCAGGTGAGGGCGGAAGTACCCCTCAGCGAGGTTTCTTACTAATACCGGCTGCCGCCTGACATAGGAGATTACTAGCCGGGCAGGTATTTTTACTCCCACGAACGGAGAGTTTTGTCCTTTTTATCAAGGGATGGCGGCCTTCTAACGGCGGAGATCACTAACCGGGCAGGTATTTTTGCCTCGATGCACGAAGAGTCTTGTCCGTTCTAGCAAGGGATGACGGCCGCCTGACACAGAATTAACTAACCGGGCAGGTATTTTTGCCACTCGTGGCGTATCTCTTGATAGTGGTAAGGGATGAGGAAAGCGGTGCCTTTCGGGTGGTTGGGGGTGCAGTTAAGGGTCATCCCCGCCTCTTTGGGAGTCCGCCCCGCCTTGTGGCGGTTGCAGGGCATACAGGCGCTGACCACGTTTTCCCAGGTGTGTTGACCGCCCCGGAAGCGGGGCAGCACATGGTCAAGGGTAAGCTGCCGGGACTCCTTTCCGCAATACTGGCACTGGTAGCGGTCCCGGTGAAAAATCTCGAAACGGGTAAGTTTTCGCTGCCGGTAGGGGCGGCGAACCATGTGACCCAGGCGGATGACCGAAGGCAGGGAAAAAGTACTGGTGGCCGAATGGACAAAACCGACGCCGTTTTCCAGCATCTCCGCCTTACCCTGGTACATCAACACGATAGCCCGACGGGCCCGGCAAATGGTGAGCGGCTCGTAACTTTGGTTCAAAACCAGCACGGGAATATTTATCATCTCTGAGGTTTCTTTCGATGTCAGGATACCTGCATTTTACCCGTAATCAGCCGGCGGTGCAAACGTGAAACAGGAAATGACCTATCTGCCGTAAAGGAATTGCCTCGGCGCCATTTGCTGCCAGAGCTCATCACAGGCGGTAATCTCCTCCGCGGACAGAGTTATCTCGGTGGCTTTCAGGTTGTCCTCAAGTTGTTTTAAAGAAGATACCCCGCTGATTACCGATGTAATGGTCCGGTTATTCAGTATCCAGGCCAGGGAAAAATGGGTCAGGCTTCGGCCGCGCTCCCCGGCAACCTGTTTTAAGCTCGTTACCGCCTCAAAATTGTGGTCTGTCCAGTAGCGGCCGCTGTACATTGTCCCGAGGCGCGGCACGGTGAACCGGCCCGGCGGCGGGGGGTTTGACGGATCATGTTTACCGGTAAGCAGACCTCCGGCCAGGGGATTGTAAACGCACACGCCGACACCATCTTCGGCGCAGAGGGGCAGCAGCTCGTATTCAATGTCACGTGTAATCAGGTTGTAGGGCGATTGAATACAATCGAACCGGGTCAGGTTTTTCAGGGCGCTGACGCCGAGCGCCTTGGCCAGCTGAAAGGCGCGGAAATTAGAGCAGGCGGTGTAGCGCACCTTACCCTGGCGCACCAGGTCGTCGAAGGCTCGCAGCGTCTCCTCGATAGGCGTGTTGTAGTCCGGGGCGTGGATGTAATAAAGGTCGATGTAGTCCGTACCCAGTCGGCGCAGGCTGTTATCAATCTCCCTCATGATATGCTTGCGCGACGCGCCGGCATCGGTCACCGCCGGACCCGATTTCCAGGCGCCCATTTTGGTGGCCAGGACTACCGATTGGCGGTTTTCTTTTAACGCCCGACCGACGATTTCTTCCGACTTGCCGTCAACGTAGCCATCGGCGGTATCAATGAAGTTAACGCCGGCGGTCAGGGCGTGGTTGATGATCTTAGTCGCTTCGGCCTCGTCCGTCTGCTGGCCGAAGGTCATCGTACCCAGGCAAATTTCAGAAACTAACAACCCGGTTCTGCCCATTTTCCGGTAACGCATAGCCGCTTCTCCTCCGGTGACTCAGGCTGCTGAGCCGACCGTGAAACTACTGATCGCTCTGCCTCAGCCTCTATAATAATAATTCGCTGAAATCAGCCGCTCTATTTTTTCAGCACTTCGGGATTAACGCAATTGGGAGGCAGTTCACCCTTCAACCCGGCAAGGAGATTCGCCGCCGCCATGTTGGCCATCAAGGCCCGGGTGGCCACACTGCCGCTGGCGATATGGGGCGCAATGACAATGTTGTCCAGCGTCAGCAACGGGTCGTCCATCTGGATTGGCTCGGGTTCGGTGACGTCCAGACCGGCGGCAAAAATCTGCCCGCTCTTGAGCGCTTCATATAGCGCTTTGGGGTCAACCACCGGCCCGCGGGCGCTGTTGACCAGCACCGCAGTTGGCTTCATGGCGGCAAACTCCCTGGTGCTGATCAAGTGGCGGGTATCTGCGGTGAGTGGCACGTGCACGGTAACGAAGTCAGATCTGGAGAGGAGCTCTTCAAGAGTGGACACGTATTCGAGGCCGAGTGCCGCCTCTTCTTCCGGTTTTCTCCGTACCACGTCATGGTAGATTACCTTCATGTCAAATCCGCGGGCGCGCTTGGCCATTTCCATCCCGATGCGTCCGGAACCGATAATGCCCAGCGTGGCGTGGTGAACGTCGTAGCCCAGCAGTATCATGGGCCCCCAGGTTTTCCAGTCGCCTCTCCGGGTATACTTGTCACCGGAAACGACGCGCCGGGCAGCCGCCATGAGCAATGTGAAAGCGAAATCGGCCGTTGTCTCGGTCAGGACTCCCGGAGTGTTTCCCACCAGGATACCGCGGCTGGTGGCTGCCGGGACGTCAATATTATCAAACCCGACGGCTAAATTACTGATTACTTTTAATCCGGGGGCGACATCCATTATCTCCGCGTCAATCTTGTCGGTGAGTATCGAAAGCAGGCCGTCGATACCCCGTACTTTCTCCAGATACACGTCGCGCGGGGGAGGCAGTTCACCGTCCCACAATTCCATTTCGGTCTCGGCGGCAATTTTCTCCAGTGCTTCCGGCGCCATTTTCCTGGCCACAAATACTTTGGGTTTTGACATTTATTCTCCTCCTTTATAAAGGTATTATTAAGGGCGACACATGAAAAGACGCATGGCGCATTCGGCGGTATCAGTAATAAGTTTGTCGGCCACGGTCATGGATTCGTCGAGGGTGATGGGGCCGGGGGCAATGCTGAGCACGACATCAATGCCCTGTTCGTAGACCACCCGGCAATCGTCGGCTACTTCACCGGCGAGGGCTATAACCGGAGCGCCGAACTCTTTGGCTTTCAGGGCAACCCCGGTGGGTACCTTACCCATCGCCGACTGGCAGTCAATCCTGCCTTCGGCGGTAAAAACGAGGTCGACTCCGGCCAGGTCGGCCACCAGGTTAGTGGCTTCAATAACAACGTCAATACCCGGTATCAACCGGGCTTTGAGGAAGACTATCAGGCCCATACCCAGGCCTCCGGCGGCTCCGGCGCCGGCGACGTCCCGGACGTCGGCACCGAGGTCTTTCCGGACAACGCCCGCGTAATGGGCCAGCGCTGCATCCAGCTGCGCCACCAGTTCCGGGGTGGCTCCCTTCTGGGGGCCGTAGATGGCGGAGGCTCCCCGCGGGCCGCAGAGAGGATTATTCACGTCACAGGCGAGGGTGACCTCAAAACCGGCGAGGCGGGGGTCAAGATTGGTGGCGTCAATGTGTTCCAGGCCGGCCAGCGCCGCGCCGCCCGGGGCAAGCTCTTTGCCTTCGGCGTCAAGAAAACGGGCGCCCAGTGCCTGGGCCATCCCGGCACCGCCGTCATTGGTGGCACTCCCGCCGATGCCGATAATCAGTTTCCGGCAGCCCTTGTCCAGTGCCGCCAGGATTAACTCTCCGGTGCCGTAAGTGGTCGTGATGAGCGGGTTGCGCTTTTCAGGAGGCACCAGGGGCAGGCCGGAAGCGGCCGCCATTTCGATAACGGCGGTGACCCGGTCATTCAGGATGCCCCAGTGGGCGTTGACCGGCTCTCCCAGCGGGCCGGTTACCCCGGTGGTAATTATCTCTCCTCCCGTGGCGTCGACCAGGGCCTGTACGGTGCCCTCGCCGCCGTCGGCCATCGGTTTGAGGACGGTCAGGGCGTCGGGGACAATGCGTTTTACCCCGGCCTCAATGGCGCGGGCCACTTCCAGGGCGGTGAGGTTGCCCTTAAAACCCTGCGGGGCGATGACAATTTTCAAGATATATCTCCAGTGTTAAACAATACCGGAAAAAATCAGTGTCTGCTTACGGTTCGTCGTCACCGGCGCGGTAGGCAAGGTCAAGCAGTTCGACAAGTTCGGT
>CBDUSH010000029.1:0-16430 GCA_965369965.1 uncultured bacterium
GAATTTACCCGGCGAAGATTAGCCGGCAAAGAATCCTGAATTGAATTTACCCGGCGAAGATTAGCCGGCAAAGAATCCTGAATTGAATTTACCCGGCAAAAATTAGCCGGCAAAGGAGTCTGAATTGAAGCTTAATCTGGCAGTATTACCCGGAGACGGCGTCGGCCCGGAAATAACCGCCGAAGCCATTAAAGTTCTGCAGTCGGTCGGCGAAGTATACGGCCATGACTTAAACCTGCAGTACGGTTTGATTGGCGGCATTGCCATTGATGAGCAGGGAACGGCGCTGTCGCCGGATACCCTGAAGATGTGCCAGGAAAGCGAAGCCGTGCTGCTGGGTGCGGTGGGTGGCCCCAAATGGGATGACCCGGCGGCCAAGATCAGGCCTGAAGACGGCCTGCTGGCTATACGGAAGAGCCTGGGCTTGTTCGCTAATTTACGGCCGGTGAAAGTATTCCCGGAACTGGTTGACGCCACCAATTTGAAACCACAGGTCATCGAAGGAGTGGATTTTATCTTTATCCGTGAACTGACCGGAGGTCTTTACTACGGCCAGCCCAAAAAACGGTGGCAGACAGCCGACGGCTGGCAGGCGGTCGATACGATGACCTACTCGGAAAATGAAATCAAGCGTATTATGAAAGTAGGCTTTGAGCTGGCCAGGGGCCGGAAAAAGAAACTGGTCTCCGTAGATAAGGCTAACGTGCTGGAGAACTCACGGCTGTGGCGGCAGGTGGCCGAAGTGGTGGCCGCTGACTATCCCGATGTTGAACTGGAATATATGCTGGTTGATGCCTGCGCCATGAGGCTGATTCAAAATCCCAGGCACCTGGACGTCGTGGTTACGGAAAATACCTTTGGTGATATTCTGACTGACGAGGCGTCCATGCTGGCCGGTTCTTTAGGCATGTTGCCCTCCGCCAGTCTGGCGGGAGTCCCGCAGGAAGGTTCCCGTATCTTCGGCCTGTACGAACCCAGTCACGGCAGCGCGCCGCGTCGTACCGGACTTAACATAATCAACCCCATCGCCACCATTCTCAGCGCCGCTTTTATGCTCAGATACTCCTTTGGCCTGACGGCGGAAGCGCAGGCAGTCGAAAGCGCCATCGCTAAAATACTGCGCGAAGACTACCGTACCTACGACATAATGAGCCAGGGTAAAAAAGAGACAGGCACCAAGGAAATGGGCGACCTGGTTGCCGCCGGTGTGCGAGGCTAGAAATTGTCATCCATCCAGCTTTACGATACGACACTGCGTGACGGAACCCAACGGGAAGGCATCTCCCTGTCGGTAGGGGATAAGCTGCACATCGCCCGGAAACTTAATGAACTTGGCATTAACTACATTGAAGGCGGCTGGCCGGGCGCCAACCCGAAAGATGACGAATTTTTCCGGAAGGCCCGAAAACTTCCCCTGACCGCTTCGGCGCTGGTCGCCTTCGGCAGTACCCGGCGGCCTGATACTAAAGCTGAAAATGATGCCAACCTCCTGGCGCTGGCCGGTTGCGGCGTAAAAATAGTTACCATCGTCGGCAAAAGCTCGGAACGGCAGGTTACCCGTGTCCTGGAAACAACCCTGGACGAAAACCTGAACATGATTGCCGATTCGATAAAATATCTCAGGGAAAAGGGGATTATCGTTTTCTTTGACGCCGAGCATTATTTTGACGGATACAAAAAACATCCCGGCTACGCCTTAAAAACACTGGAAGTCGCCGGACAGGCCGGTGCCGAATGTCTGGTGCTCTGCGATACCAACGGCGGCATGTTGCCTGACGAAATAGCCTCGGCGGTGGTTTCGGCCAGGCAGGTGACCCCGGTGGCTATCGGTATTCACGCTCATGATGACAGCGGACTGGGTGTCGCCAATACCCTGGCTGCCGTCCAGGCCGGGGCGACACAGGTACAGGGTACCATCAACGGTTACGGTGAACGCTGCGGAAACGCCAACCTTTGTTCTATTATTCCGATTTTAAAACTCAAGATGGGCATCGATTGTGTCACTGACGGGCAACTGGCCGAATTAACCGAAGTGTCCCACGATATCAGCGAAACGGCTAACCTTATCCCAGACCCTTTCCTGCCTTACGTCGGCCACAGCGCCTTCAGCCATAAAGGCGGTATGCACGCCTCGGCGATGTCAAAATGGCGGAAAAGTTATCAGCACATAGAACCGGCTAAGGTCGGGAATGAACCGAGGGTGCTGGTATCGGAATTATCCGGGCAAAAAAATATCATCCATAAGGCGCAGGAACTGGGATTAGAGATGTCGTCGCAAAAAGAAGAGGTGCGCCGGCTGTTAGCCCAGGTTAAGGACCTGGAAAGCCACGGCTTTCAGTATGAGGCTGCCGAGGCGTCTTTCGAACTGTTGTTGCGGCGCTCCAGGTCCGATTATAAGCCTTTGTTTGAACTGGTTGATTTTATGGTGGTGGTGGAAAGGAAACGCCGCCCGTCGGTGCGCAAAAATCTGGAAGAGATGTTATCCGAAGCAATGGTCAAGGTAAAAGTGAATAATGAAATAATGCATACCGCTGCCGAAGGTAACGGACCGGTTAACGCCCTGGACCTGGCTTTGCGTAAGGCATTATTACAATTCTACCCCGGTCTGGCCAGGGTGAAGCTGGTTGACTATAAAGTGCGGATTCTGGAACAAAGCGCCGGCACCGAATCTCAGATACGCGTCCTTATCGAGTCCAGTGACGGCGTCAACGAGTGGCGAACAGTCGGCAGCTCCCCCAATATTATCGGGGCAAGCTGGCTGGCCCTGGTCGATAGCTTCGAATACTGGCTGATAAAGCACATGGACGGCTAACAGCAGGACATCTCCGGGATGCCCGTACCGGCGTCGGGTGATGGTTATTCGATGCTCTCCAGCCGGCTCGGCGGATTTTTCAAAAGAAATAACCGGGCAGACCCAACGGTCGTGTGGGAATAATAATTCTTTAAGCTTTTTATCCTATCTAGTATAATACTCTTTAAGAGGTAAGTCCGGCGGTAAAAATAATAATCGGGAAATAGTGATGGGTGAAGAAATAAAAAGCGCCCGTGAAATCGCCCTGGGCAAGATAAAAAAACTGGGCGACGCGACCGAAGAAGAACGCCTGCGCTGGAAATACGTTCCGGAAGGTGAAAAACTATCCGTACGCTATCTGAACCAGGAAGTTGACCTGGCCGCCGAACTCGGCAAATACGAAGACAAAATTAGAAAATGTCTCGCTAAGGGCGCCGCGGAGATATTGCTCAGGAATATTAAGCTGCCCCAGAACGAGGCTGACATAAAACAGACTACAAGAGCCATGGACGGTATAAAGATACTTAAAACTGATAAAACGGCTGCGGAAAACGTCTTCGGTAATATCCGGCGCATTTTCGAGCATTACCAGGGGCAGGGGGATCAGCAGATGAACCAGGCCTACCAATCTTTAAAAGCTGATTTTACGGCTAATTTACAGGCTGCCATGAAGCAGCAATACGGCTCAGTACCGGACGTCGACATTAATGTCGAGTCTCAACCGCAATTTCAGGAAGAATGGCGGAAAGTAAAGGCAGAGATGAACTCGCAGTACCTGAAACTGCTGGCCGAATATAAAGAGGCGCTAGCCGCCATTGAGTAGGGACCCGAGATGAGTACCCGCGACGAAAGAATTGAATACGCGGTCAGCCATACCGAAATATTAAGGCATCCGAAGCAGAGCCTGGCCACTTTCGGCACCACCAACATCCATTATTACCTGGTCACCGAACCGTCTTATACCGAATTCACCCGCCGTAACGACGAAACGGTAATCAGAGAGGGCCGGGTAATTGCCGAAAGGCCGAGAATTGTAACCCCGTATTATCTTTCCCGTCTGGACGGGTTCAGTTCGGAAGCTAAAAAGTACTTCAGTTCTCTCATCGGAAGGTACGGCCCGGATGCGCCGGGACTCTTTTATACCTATCGTAATGAGCCCAAGCAGCTTAATATCGTCGCCGACCGGCTGTGGGTAGTGGCGGATAGACTGAATACGGAGATTGAAAAGCGGGGTGACCCCTTGACCTCTATCATCAAAGGTGAAGATGAACTCTGGGACGTCTCGCTGATGAAATTTATTTACGAAGTAGCTCGAAACTCGGTGCAGGATAACCTGTCCCAGTTGAACGCCCGGGGGCTTTTAAAAATCGATTCCGGTGGCGTGCCGGCGGATGCCCGAATCAGAATCGAGGTCATGTTTGGCCGGGCGATTAAAGGCGAATACGACCCCCGGGAATTAAAAAGTGAACTGGACCGTTGGGATTTATTTGCCGAGTATGAAGACAGGTTCTTCGCCTTGTTTAAAAAATGATAGACGTCAAACACCTCGAAGGGAGTTGATTTCGAACCATGAAGATAGAATTAATCGAAGCCAGAGATTTATCCGAAGCCTGGTTCCTGTGTCTCTGTAAGACCATGACCGAAGGCTATGAATACCGGATTGAGCGGGGAAGCTATGCCGGCGAGCGGCGCAAAGAGCTTGAATTCGTGGTCATCAAGGTAAAACATCCGGCGACAAGGCCGATAATACCTGACGTGCCGCAGGGCGTTCCCCCGCCCAGCACCATGGATTACGTGGAAAGCTATTTGCCTTACCTGATGACGGCCCACCGGAAGGAAGGCGAACAGTATACCTACGGCCAGTACCTGGAGACCCAGATAGCCGAAGTTATCCGCATGTATCGGGAAGACGGTCATAATACCAATCAGGCTTTTATGGCGGTGGGTGATGACAGGTCTATTTTCCAGTCTGACCCGCCCTGCCTGAGAGCCATAGACACCCGGGTACGTGAGAATAAACTGCATTTTGTCGTCTACTTCCGTTCCTGGGATTTATGGGCCGGTTTGCCATCGAACCTGGCCGCTATCCAGCTGTTGAAAGAATATATGGCCAGCGAGATAGGCGTTGAGGACGGTGAAATAATCGCCATGAGCAAGGGATTGCATGTTTACGAATATGCCTGGGAACTTGCCCGAACCGTCGTCGGGATGGCCTGAATTCCAAGAACCCGGAATTCAACGGATAACTCTCTTTTTTAGAAGCGCCAGGTATCGTTAACGGGATCGCGGCGGGCACTTTTGATTTTTATCTCCTGTTGCGGGTTGGCCGGGGCGGAATAGATTGAAAACTGGGCTTATCATAAGTTTGAGTGTGATGTTATTCAGCTTGTCGGTGGCCGGTTGCACTGCTGATAATAATTTCAATGCACAGTTGGACTCGATTGTGAAGCCCTACCGTTTCAGTATCCTCAGATGGGAAATTGACAACCTGCTGGCTCCCCGGGAGCCGGCGGATTCCGGTGAATCTTTGGAAGGCGAGAGCCGCCGTAATCCGGTAGCCGGCTATTTCAGTCTTCTCGACCGGATAAAAATCCTTGAGGCGGAATTACTGGCGATACCGGCCGGGAGCCGGGCGGGAGACCGGGCGGCCATCGGGAAAAAAATAGCCGAAATTCAGCGGCAGGAACCGGCTCTGGCGGAAGCCGCTGAAAAAATAATCGGTCACCAGATAAAGGATATTTTAACCGCCCAGGGTATCTATCACCCGTTTCAAAAATACATCGCGCCGGAAACCGGTTTCCCCCCGTTGAATTTTAAACTGGATAAGCCACCCCATTTGCTGGTGGTGTCTCCGCGCCACCGGATAGAAAGTATCAGAGAAGTCATTCTGCGGCAGGATATCCGGCTGGAGGATATGGACCACATCGAAGCCCGGGTCGATGAAACGGGAACCTCGTCGCTGGTGATAGAACTGGGCGGTTTCGGGGGCACCTACCCGACATTCGTCACTAACCGGGCTGACCTGTCATTTACGGTCGATACCGCCACGGAAGAATGGCTGCATCAATATCTGGCTTTCAAACCCCTGGGATTTCTCTATCTGCTTGATGTCGCCGGCCTGGCCCGTAACTATGACATTGCCGTGATGAACGAAACGCTGGCCGGAATAGTCAGCAAAGAGATTGGCTCAGCCGTTTACGAAACATATTACGCTGCGGATGAACAGGACGAAGCCTCGGTTGACACGGCAGCGCCTGAGTTCGATTTCAATCGGGAGATGAGAGAGATAAGAAGAGCCGTCGATAATTACCTGGCCCAGGGAGAGATAGAGGCGGCGGAAGAATTCATGGAGCAGAAACGGCAGTTTCTCGCCGCCAAAGGCTATTACATCAGAAAACTCAACCAGGCTTATTTCGCCTTTCACGGCACCTATGCCGACGAACCGACTTCCATCAGTCCCATCGGAATCGAAATGAAAGCATTGCGGGAACAGAGTGCTTCCCTGGAAGAGTTTCTGGAGACGGTAGCGGTGATGACCAGTCGGCAGGACCTGTCCTTAAGCCTTCAATGACCGATGGCGTGGTTGAGCTTTAGAGACACAACTGATATTATGGTGACGGCTGGTTAATTCGTATAATTCGAATTAATTCGTATCATAAAAAGAGGTGGGCAGTGATGGATTTGAAAACGTTGACCGCGGATAAAATCGTCCGGGAACTCATGGAGTGCGGCATAACCCATCTGGTCGGCCTGCCGGACGGAGAGAGTAACTCCGTTTATGAAGCGGCCGTAACCCAGGGAGGCTTAACCGTGGTCCCGATATGCCGTGAAGGCGAGGCGGTGGCCGTTGCCGCCGGCCTTTTACTGGGCGGAAAAACACCGGTCGTGCTGCATCAGAACACCGGCTTTTTTGAGGCCGGGGATTCGATAAGAGGGCTGGGACTGGACCTCCACCTGCCCTTGCTGATGCTGATTGGCTATCGCGGCTGGCGGCGGGATAAACCACTGACTGATTCGGCGGCGATTTACCTGGAGCCGGTGCTGGATGCCTGGGGCATCCGGCATTACCTGATCGAGAATGAAAATGACGTCCCGGTGGTTTCCCGTGGATTCAAAGAAGCCAATGAGACGCAAAAAATGGTGGTAATTATGCTTGGTACGGGAGAAGGCTAGCCTTGATAGACGATTTGGAAGCCCTGAAAGTTATCTCGGAGCACAGAGGCGAGGCGATAGTGGTAGCGACGATGACGGCTAACTTTATCTGGCCTCAGGTCTCCACAAACCCCGGATTGGACTTGATGTTCACCGGCACCATGGGCAAAGCCTCATCTCTCGGCCTGGGACTGGCCCTGGCACGACCTGATAAACAAATCCTCGTGCTGGACGGCGAAGGCAGCCTGCTGATGAACCTGGGCACACTGGTGACTATTGCCGAGGCGTCGCCCCGTAACCTGGTTCACATCGTCCTGGATAATGATATCTATCGTACTTCCGGAAGCCAGCCGGTTCCCAATGTCGGCAAAACCAGCTATACCGGTTTTGCTGAAGCCGCCGGTTACGCCAACGTGTATTCTTTTGATGACCTCGACGACTTGAAAAGCGATATCGGAGGCATCTTTGAGCAGGCGGGTCCCACTTTTATCGTCCTGAAAACCGTGCCGGCCAGGCAGAGACCGCCTTACCCGATGACTTTTACCGCCCGTATCCTCGAACGCTTCAAAACCGCCCTGCAGAACACTTAACCGTAACCGGGCCGGTTTGCCTGCCTGAGGTGAATCACCTTAGTCCCGGCGCAGGATTTCAGGCGTCAGCCGGTAGTAGCTGTTCCGGCAGGGAGGCCCTTCGGCGATATAGACAGTACCCTCGGTCAAGTCCATTATCATCGACGATAGGGTAGCCCAACCCTTCAGACCCGTGTCACTCGCCTCCGTATGACGGCAGATTGACTTAGGGTAACTGAAATGGTCTCCGAATACCTTCTGGAAACTGCCGACGTCAATCCGGCTTTTTCCCGGCTCCAGTATTTGCCGCGCCCGGCGATGGCGAAGCAGGGTATCCGGGTAAATCGTCTTAAGCAAGTCGGTGAAATCTGCCCGGTCGGCAAAAGAGATAAAATGGTTGCTGTGAGTCAGTATATCGCCTTCGGCATATAATATGCCGGTGTCGGCTGGAGAGACCTCCAGGTCCACCGCTTCGCCGTCACCGTGGGCGATAAGGAAGTTTCCGGACATGGTTGCTTTCATACCTAACACCGCTTCCAGCGCCCCGCTGAAATTCGCCGAGTTAAGGATAGCCCTTGCCACCACCAGAAAAGGCGGTGTTCCGGACTCGAAATTATCCTGGTTGGAGGCTATCCCGTTGAAGCATACGCCGATTCCGGCCGAGTTCATCCCCCGGTGGGCCAGTACGCCCGCTTCCGGCTGGGTAACCACGTTGGGTTTCCCGGTCTGTTCCGCCATCAGCAGCACGGTCGATTCCTGGAATTGGACGAGCCAGTCCCAGTTCTGCCCCAGGAGGGTATGGCCGTTAACGGTAACCGGCGGTAAGGCGGCTACGGAGGTGCAGCCGTCACTGCCCTGTTTACAGAGAATACCCAGTGATGAATTAATTTCATAACGGGCGTTGAGGGCGATAATTTCTTCCAGGTCCAGGCCTGCCCCGCGGGCGATTCCGCCCAGTTCATCCAGCAGGTCAGCGTCATAGTCACCGATAACGTCGATTAAAGGATGGCAGCGCTGCACAATATCGGAATGCCCGGCTCCCCACAGCTTTTTCCACATGTCGAAATAAAGACCGGCATTTCGCCGGATAAGCGATTCAGCTTGAGAGCCGTACTGCTCGCCACATTCGAAAGGCTTTCCCTTTACTGAAATAACGGGTAATTTTGCCGCCACTATTCGGTACCTCCCTGGTTAGCATCAATAAAATTATACCCTGCGCCGTACTCGCGCCGGATAAAAAAACTGTTTCACCCCAGTATAGCATAATCGATATTTATTGCCGCTCAGTGCCGGAGCCGCTTAAAAACCGGGCAAGCTCATCCCTCTGGAAAAAAGGTAATTCACGCCTGCCTTTGGCGGTATTCATTTGTATTCCCTCGGCCGCCTCGACGACGCTCCCGATGACGGCGGCGCTGATACTGTTTTCCCGCAGTGCCGCCATTAATCCGGCCGTCTCCGGGGAGGGCAGGGTGATAAGCAATGCCCCGGAAGCTAACAGTCCGAGAGGGTCGAGCCAAAGCCGGTCACAAATCTCCCGGCACTCGGGAAGTATCGGAATCATGGCTTCATCCACGACGATACCGACCCGGGCGGCGCCGGCTATCTCCCGCAGACCGGTGGCGAGTCCCCCCTCAGTCGGGTCATGCATGGCGCTGATATTAGCCGTCTTGACGGCAATCAGAGCTTCCTTGATGACACTTATGCCCGGGGAGTAAAGATAATCGGCGGCTCTCTGAATTAAATCTTCGGCCAAACCGGCGGCCAGAAGCCGTTGCCCGGCTTCCCTGCCCAGCACCGATATTCCCTCTATCGCCAGTCCCTTGGTGAGTACGATATCGTCACCCGGTTTTGCCCCGGAAGTGGTGATAACCCGGTTATTATCAGCCTCACCCAGCATACAGCCGGCAATAATCGGTCGTTTAAGACCATGAGTTATTTCGGTGTGGCCGCCCACCAGGCTGATGTCCAGTGCGTTACACGCCTGGAGGACCTGGTCGAATATGTTTTCCGCCTCTTGTTCGGTGCTGCCTTCCGGCAGCAGGACGGTGGCCAGAAACCAGCGCGGCCTGACTCCCATAGCGGCGATATCGTTGGCGTTGACGTTCACCGTGTACCAGCCGATAAGGTCGGAGGCAAAAGTTACCGGGTCGGTTTTGACCGTCAGCAACTTACCGCCGTCGAGCTGAATGACCGCCGCGTCCTCCCCGACCGACGGCCCCAGTATCACCCGGTCGTCTTTGACTTCAATTTTATCCAGGAGTTTTTGAAGCAGTTTATTGGGCAGTTTACCGATGGGAAGTCTCTTCATCAGAATCCTCAAAATCCTCGACCCGTCGCAAACAGGCCAGCACTCCGGGGGTTACATTGAAAACGCGTCGTTACATTGAATCCAGTACTCCCAGCTCGGAAGCGTCCTGACGGCGGGATAAATGGCTTCTCTCGATATAAGTGACCGCTTCAGCGCTGAACTCATCCGGATAAGAACCTTCCCGGTATTCAAGTTTTAGCCGGGCCCTCTCTTCGCTCTCATCAATCTCGAAAATAGCGTAGTACACCGCCCCGTGTTTGTCGATCATTTTGACGCGGTTCCTTGAATAGTCGACTTCAAAAGTGCCTCTGATATTTAATCTACCCGAGCCTTCATCTTCGCCTGCCAGCACAATGTTGCCTCTAAAGTAAGGGTTATCGGCTTCGATAAAAGTAATTATATCATGCGGTAAATCTCCACCCCACCTGGAACTGAGCAAATACCACTCACCGGATAATTTACCCTTGTTGCCCTCGTGCAAAAACAACCGGTTGGTCAGATATGGCTGGTAGGGTTTAAATACCCAGGTATAACCGGCCGTATCGCCGTACTTCAGGTACGGTTCAATGACGTGTTTCCGGTAGGCCTCAATAAGCGCCAGCTTGGCCGGTTCTTCCAGATAATCATACGGTGAAACATACACCCCGCTGCCCCCCGCCGGGACACCGTCGCTTCGTCCCAGGTCAATAAGCGCAAGTTCGGCGCTGGACACTTCCGGCACATAACTTTGCCCGATGCCGATTTCCTGCCCGCGTTTGACTGTGTCGCCGACCTCAACATAGGTAGTCTCGATTTCCATGTGAATGCCCACCAGGTTCTGTCCGTAATTAATGGTTACGTGATACTCACCGCTGGCGATATCTCCGGAAAGCCGGATATCTTCGACAACGCCGTCCGCCCAGCTTTTTACCGGCGTGCCTGGCTTCAGCTCAATCCAGACATGATCCAGTCCTTCGATATGGCCTCCGGCATGCAGCCCGAAACCACCTATCCCGGTATGTTCACTGTAAAATATATCCTCGATATCGGCCGGCAAACTTAACCTTAGCGGGGACGCTCCCGAAGGTAAGGTGAAAGTAAAGTTATCGGTCAGCGGGTCAGGACGGGCCGGAAATATTTCCTGGGGGGAGGTGTTTTGATCCGGCAGGACGATTTTGTCCGGAGGGGTACTGTCAACAGGCTGGCCCGGCAGGACGATATTGTCCGGAGGCACAATGTAGCCAGGTTCCTTCATTGGCCCGGAAATTACCGGAGGTTTCGGAGGCGGTAGAGGCAGCGCCGGTTCTTGCGGAGAAACCGGTTCGGAGGCGGGCGGTAAAGACGGCGCCGGGCTGATTTCCGGGTTGACCGGAGGCGCCTGACCGGAAAGGCAGGCCTCCGGTAAAAGAAACAGCATAAAGATTCCCAGAGCTAATAATCGCCGGTTATGATGTCTCATGTTTGTCTGTTTTGAGCCGTCAGTGACCTATTTTATTACTATTATCAGGCAATTGCTTCCTGAAACCTTTTCAGTTTGGCCTGGAATAACGGCTGATTCCAGACGTTACCGCTGACCAGGGCTTCAGGAATCTCACCTTTGATAATACTGGCCACCTGGCTGATGTTCTCGTCCCACTTATTTTGCCATATCTCGTCCGTTGAACCTATTGCGTGAGGGGTGACGATGACGTTATCCATCTTCAGGAGGGGGTTATCATCGGGGGTCGGCTCCTGCTCGAAAACGTCTATGGCCGCCCCGGCAATCTGCTTTTCCCGTAAAGCCTTGATCAGAGCCGCTTCATCAACCACCGGCCCGCGGGAAGTGTTTATCAGGTAGGCGGTCGGTTTCATTTTTGCCAGTTCGGCTTTTCCCACCGAATGCCGGGTAGACTCATTCAGCGGACAGCTGATGCTGATGAAATCCGACTCGGCAAGCAGCCTGTCAAGGTCAACCAGTTCCACGTTTACGTCCGCCAGGTCAGCCGGTTTGAGATACGGGTCATAGGCGATTTGCTTCATGCCGAAAGCTCCGGCCAGGCGAAACATCTCGTGGCCGATACCGCCGACGCCGAGTGAGCCCAGTGTCTTCCCCACCAGACCGGTACCGCGGTAATTATCTCTCTCCGCCCATCGTCCCTCTTCGGCCAGTCTGGTTTTTTCGGGCAGGCGCAGGCTTAAGGCCAGGATAAAGGTAATTATTGCCGTGGCCATGGGGCGCCGGACGGCTTTGGGGGTATTGCAGACGGCAACCCCGGCCTCAGTCAGGGCAGGGACGTCGACCGGGTCGTAGCCGGCCGCGTTACAGAGTACCGCCAGCAGCCGCTCATTCCCCGCCAGGCTTTCCGCGGTAACTTTGGAGAGAAGGGTGATAATCATGTCAAGCCCGTCGGCCTGTTCCGGGGAAACGTGTGACATGTCCCCGCCGATTATTTTCCATTCGACTCCGGGCATGTCATCCAGGTATTTCAGACCGTGCCCCGGGATGCAGAACTCTCCGTTCTCATTAAACAGGTGGTTGCTGATACCAATGCTGACTTTTCGGTTCACTCGTGGTACTCCTTTCCATGGCTGAGATATTAGCGTTGCGCTTGTATTATAAAGTTTCTGCGACCGGTAAGGCAATCAGGTCAAGATAAGCCACGTCTCCGGCGGGTATTCAGGCCAGAAATTAACCTGCGTTAAGTTTACAATAAAACTGACTTTGTGTAATAATAATTTCGAAGAATATCCCGGGTTGCCGGGGGGAGAAAACCTTAAATCACATGAAAGAATCCGTCCCGATCCTTGAGATACGAAATGTCGAAAAAGACTTCGGCGGCGTTCGGGCGGTTAACGGTTGTTCGTTTAAAGTCCAGCCGGGGACTATTACCGGGCTGATTGGTCCTAACGGCGCCGGAAAGACGACTCTTTTCAACCTGATAACCGGCTTCGTGCCGGCTACCGGCGGACAGATATATTTCCAGGGGAAACGCATTGACCGGTTACCGCCTCACCAGATTTTTCGTCAGGGTATCGTGCGTACTTTCCAGATACCGCGAGAGTTGAAACGGATGACAGTACTGGAAAACATGATGCTGGTGCCGAGCCGCCAGACCGGTGAAAATATTTGGGGCTCCTGGTTGTTCCCCCGCCGGGTAAGGCGGCAGGAAGAGCATAATGAAGCCCAGGCGATCGATGTCCTGAATTTCGTAAACCTGGTTCACCTCAAGGATGAATATGCGGGCAATCTGTCCACGGGACAAAAGAAACTACTGGAACTGGCCCGTACTTTAATGGCTGAACCCAAACTGGTGTTGCTGGATGAACCGGGCGCCGGGGTAAACCCGACACTTATGAAAGAGCTGGTGGCCCATATTCGCCGGGCCTGTACTGAAAAAAAATTGACCTTCCTGCTGATAGAACATGACATGGATATGGTCATGCGCCTTTGTGACCCCATCGTGGTCATGTGTTACGGGGAAAATATTATGGAAGGCCCGCCTCACGAGGTCCGCCGGAACGAAGCGGTGCTCGAAGCCTACCTGGGAGGTTCGGGGCAGTGAGCCTGCTGGAAGCCCGTGATATTGTCGCCGGTTACGGCGAAACAGAGATCCTTCATGGCGTCTCCATTACCGTCGAAAAAGACCAGATTGTGACCATTATCGGGCCCAACGGCTCGGGTAAATCCACCCTGTTGAAGACCATCTTCGGTTTGTTGCGCCCCAAGCAGGGCAGTGTACGGTTTAACGGTGAAGACATTACCGGTACCCCTCCGGAGACTATGGTGCGCAAAGGACTCTGCTACGTTCCCCAGTCAAGTAATGTCTTTCCCTCACTTTCTATCCACGAAAACCTGGAAATGGGCGCTTTTGTGCGTACCGATGACTATAGCCGGCGCATACGGGAAATTTATGACCTTTTCCCTGACCTGATAAAAAGAAAAAACGACCGGGCGGGAACTTTGTCCGGTGGACAGCGCCAGATGCTGGCCGTAGCCCGGGCGCTGATGATGGACCCGGTAATGCTGCTCCTGGATGAGCCTTCCGCCGGACTGGCGCCTAATCTGGTAGCGTCGGTCCTGGAGATAATTCTCGGCATAAATCAGGCCGGGGTAGCGATTCTGCTGGTGGAGCAGAATGCCCGGGAAGCCCTGAAATTATCCAGTCGGGGTTATATTCTGGCCTCAGGACAGAACCAGCTTGAGGACGACGGCAGCAAACTGCTGAATAACCCGGATGTCGCCCGGCTTTACCTCGGAGGCTGATAACATGCCAGTGGTGAGAAAAATATCTACTCGCTTGCCATTTCACTGGACAGCCGGATATTCCGTGCTGGCGGTATTTGGGATCGTGCTGGCTCTGGGCTTCTCTTCCGTTATTAAACTGGAACTGGTGGTGAACGGCCTGTTCCTGGGGTCCATCATCGCCCTCGGGGCGATCGGCCTGTCCCTGGTCTACGGAATTCACGGCTTTGCTCATATCGCCCACGGTGATTTCATGACCCTGGGAGCTTACACCGCTCTCTTCACACTGGGTACATTCCTGCCGGGCATAGGCCTGGAAAATACCGGCCTGGGTCCATTTACCTTTGGCTACCCCCTGTTTATCGCCCTCCCCCTCTCCATGCTGTTCCTGGTCGGGCTGGCTATCGGCCTGGATAAAGGTGTCTACAGCCGGCTCCGCCGGCGCGGCGTCAGCAGCGTCGTAATGGCCATGACGTCGCTCGGTGTCGCCATCGCGCTGAGAGGACTGATCCAGGTCGTCTGGGGCGGCGGTACGGAACAATACCCCCGGGTGTCCCGGGATTTCTACCAACTGCCGATGGGCGTACGCATTCCGCCGGATAACCTGTTTATCATCACACTGGTGGTCATTATGGTAGTGGCCCTCTATCTGTTCCTTAACCGCACCAGGACCGGTAAGGCGATGAGAGCTACCTCGGATAACGCCGAACTGGCGCGGGTGACCGGTATCAACACCGAACACGTGCTCTGGTGGACCTGGGCGATAAGCGCCGCCCTGACGGCTACCGCCGGAATCCTGCTGGCGGTATTTCAGGCGCAGCTGTTTCCTATCATGGGCTGGCGCTTCCTTATCCCGCTCTTTGCCGCCGTTATCCTGGGGGGTATCGGTAATCCCTGGGGAGCCCTGGTCGGGGCGCTGATTATCGGGGTATCCTCGGAACTTTCCACCCAGTGGCTGAATCCGGCTTATAAAACGGTAGTATCCTTTGCCATTATGATTGTCATGCTGTTGCTGCGCCCCCGGGGAATATTTGGAGTGAGAGACTGATGGAGTTCCAGGGATTATTAAATTACCTGACCGGATTCGCCATTATGGCGGTGATCTACTCGATATTTACCCTCGGGCTGAACGTCCACTGGGGATATACCGGCCTGTTCAACATCGGTGTTGCCGGCTTCTTTGCCCTGGGAGCCTACACTTCGGCGCTGCTTACCACCGCCACCCCTGACCCGCTTAAGTTCGAGGATTATATCTTTAGCGGTAACTTGCCGGTCTCTCTGGGCGTTTTCAATCTTGGCATCGACCTCTGGTTTTTGGTGGCTTTGCTGGGGGCGGGCGCCGTCTGCGGGCTTATTGCCCTGATTATCGGCTCGGTTACCATCCGGCTGCGGGGAGACTATCTGGCCATCGCCACCTTAGGCATCGCGGAGAGCGTCCGCCATATCTTTCTCAACGAGAAATGGCTGGCCAACGGCTCTAAAGGTCTCTACCGCATCCCCAAATTCCTGGGGGACTGGGTTTCTCCTCAGAATTACGATTACCTGTTTTTAGTAGTTGCCCTTATTGTTCTCGCCGTCATCTACTTCGCCGTGGAACGAACCATAAAATCCCCCTGGGGACGGGTACTGAAGGCAATTCGCGAAGATGAACTGACCGCCGCCGCCAGCGGGAAGAACGTCTTCAGCTATAAACTTCAGTCGTTCATGCTGGGCGCCGTCATTATGGGTATCGGCGGCGCGCTGTACGCCCACAACATACGCTTCGTCGACCCCAAAACGTTCGACCCGTTACTGGCGACTTTTATCATCTGGGCAATGCTTATGGTAGGCGGCAGCGGCAATAACAAGGGTGCCATCCTGGGAGCTTTCACGGTGTGGGCAATCTGGACAGGCACCCAGTTCCTGCCCGGCTTCTTGTCCGACCCGAATTTCCGCTTTATTATGGTCGGCCTGCTGATTGTGTCCGTGATATTACTGCGTCCGGGCGGTCTCCTGGGGGAAGAACGGAAGGTATCGGCCAGAGCGGCGCCGCCCAATAAAGCTGCCCCCCCGGAATAACCCGGAGAGGCAACTTCTGGCTCTGTTTTCCTCTAAATATAGATTCGTAGTACGGCGGGGTTAGGGCAGTTCGTATCTTCCGGTGGAGACTATTTCTCCGCCTTCAATCTTCCAGATTTCGATTGTCGAGACGACGTCGCCGTTTACATCGAAATCCTGAGAACCACCGGCGCCTTCGTAGTTGATATCTTTCCCGTCCCGGATGAGCGCCAGGGCACGCCTCAGACTCTCAACGCCGGGACCGACAATCTCACCCGGAGGATTGGCGATATCGCGCAGAGCGTCTCTGATTAAAGCGCTGTCCGTGGTGGTACCCGCTTTTTCCGCCGCCAGGGCAATCAGGGCCACCGC
>CBDUSH010000030.1:0-15982 GCA_965369965.1 uncultured bacterium
ACACGGAGAAAGACTACTCCCGTTAGTAAAGATATATTTGCATCTCATCCGGAGAAAGACCGGGCTGGTCAGTAAAGATATAAAATTTCCCCGGCGGGACTGAGCGGTTTTTTCAGCTATCGCCGGATGGCCCGAAAAAAGATATAATAAAAGTATCGATAGAGGGATACCCTGAAAAAAGACTCGCGGGGTGGCTGATAAACGATTCGTCATGTTCAGAACATTGAGAGAAGATATCAGGACGGTATACGCCAAAGACCCGGCGGCCAGGAGCACGCTGGAAGTACTGACCTGCTACCCCGGGTTACATGCCGTCTGGCAGCACCGGGTGTCTAACTTCCTCTGGCGGCACAATATCCGGCTGCCGGCCCGGATTCTTTCACACTTCAGCCGTTTCCTGACCGGCATTGAAATCCACCCCGGCGCCACAATCGGCCGGCGTTTCTTTATCGACCACGGGGCGGGAGTGGTTATCGGTGAGACTTCGGAAATCGGGGACGACGTCTTGTTCTATCAGGGAGTCGTCCTGGGAGGCACCACCCTGGAGAAAAAGAAACGCCATGCCACCATTGGTAATAACGTTGAGATGGGCACCGGAGCCGTGGCGCTGGGCGCCATCACCATTGGCGACGGGGCCAGGATCGGTTCCGGCTCGGTGGTGATAAAGTCGGTTCCTCCCGGAGCTACGGTGGTGGGTATTCCGGGAAGGGTGGTTACCGACCGCCATAAACCGATTGTCGACCTTGAACACGCCAACTTGCCCGACCCGGTGGCGGAAGCCATCCGGCTGGTGCTGAAAGAGCAGGAAAAACTGGAAAATCGGCTGAAAGTACTGGAGACTTCAAGTAATATAGCCGCTTCCCCGGATGAATTAAGCGAAGAAAAAAAGAAAATCAAACGTGAATTCAACAGCGGAGAGGGAATATGAAATAGACCTTCGGATAAACTGCGGCAATGAAATATCATCTGAGGTTTTCGTCCCGACGTCAGTCTCAGAAAGGACAGGTTAAGACAAGATGGTCAAGCAATACGCAATGTTTACCTTCCCCCAGGACAGGGTGAGGGAACCGATAATATATACCCTCAGTCAGCAATATAGCGTGGTTACCAATATCCGCCGGGCTGATATTTCTGTGGACAGCGGCTGGGTAGTCCTGGAACTGGAGGGAGAGGAAAGCGATATCGAGCAGGGTATTTCCTGGGTCACCAGCAAGGGAGTCAGAGTTGACCCGGTAAGTGACAATATTCTGGAGAGCTTTGAATGAGAAGAATTTACCTAGATTACGCGGCGACCACGCCGGTGCGCCCTGAAGTGGTGCAGGCCATGCTGCCCTATTTTACCGATGTCTTCGGCAATCCATCCACCATCTATACCTGCGGACAGGAAGCCAAAGGAGCGGTTGAGGAGGCCAGAAGCCAGGTCGCCGGCCTGATCGGCGCCGGCATTGACGAAATCGTTTTTACCAGTGGCGGCACCGAAGCAGATAATTTTGCCATCAAGGGGGTGGTTTACGCCAGTAAAAACAAGGAGAAACACATCATCACCACCCCCATCGAGCACCACGCCGTACTGGAGACCTGCCATTTCCTGGAGGAAAGCGGCTGCCGGGTAACCTACCTGCCGGTTGACGGGAACGGTCTGGTTGACCCCGCAGATGTACGCCGGGCAATCACCACCGATACGATACTGATTTCTGTCATGCACGCCAACAACGAGGTGGGCACGATAGAGCCGATTGCCGAAATAGGCAAAGTAGCCCGGGAAGCCGGCGTCTGTTTTCACACCGATGCCGTGCAGACGGCGGGACACCTGCCGATAAACGTGGACGAAATGGGCGTGGACCTGCTCTCGATGTCGGCGCATAAATTATACGGGCCCAAGGGAATCGGCGCCCTCTACATCCGGAAAGGCACCCGACTGGCTGCCTTCATGCACGGCGGTGAACAGGAAAGGGGGCGGCGGGCCAGCACCGAGAACGTCCCCGGTATCGTCGGTTTCGGTCATGCCGTGACCCTGGCCATCGAAGAAATGAGCGCCGAGGCGGGGCGGCTGACCTCTCTGCGCAACCGCCTGATTGACGGTCTGACGGAGAAGATTGACCACATACGGCAGAACGGACATCCCACCCAAAGACTGCCCAATAATATCAATATCAGTATCGCTTACGTGGAAGGCGAGTCGATGTGCCTCAACCTGGACTTTGACGGCATCTGCGTCTCCACCGGATCCGCCTGCAGCTCATCAAGCACCGATCCGTCTCACGTCATGCTGGCGCTGGGCATGACCCCGCTGGAAGCCCACAGTTCCCTGAGAATGTCTCTGGGAAGATGGACCACCGAAGAAGATATCGACGCCGTCCTGGAAGTGCTGCCCCGGGTAACCGGCAAGCTCAGGGACATGTCACCGCTGTTGAAAAACAAGTAACCGATGGGCCTCTTCCGCGGGATACCCGGCCGCCCCGGTAGCGCCGGAATCAAATAAAGACAGCCATTTCAAGATAATGCTATGGAAGCAGTGAAAGTAGTTATCGCCATGAGTGGCGGGGTAGACTCGTCGGTGGCCGCCGCCCGGCTGAAACAGGCCGGGTACCGGGTGATCGGTGTCACCATGCAGGTCTGGCCGGCGGGCAACCGGTTCGGCGGCTGCTGCGGCATCGACGCTGTGGAGGACGCCAAGCGGGTCGCCTACCAACTGGACATACCGCATTACGTGATGAACTTCCGGGACATCTTTGCCAGCAAAGTAATCGACGATTTCTGTCAGGAATACCGCCGGGGAAGGACGCCCAACCCGTGTATCCGCTGCAACCAGCACATCAAGTTCGACGCTTTACTGGAGAAAGCCAGAGGACTGGGGGCGGACTTTGTCGCCACCGGCCATTATGCTAGAATAGAGTTTAAAGAGTCAACCGGAAGGTACCTCCTGAAAAAAGGAGCCGACCGGAACAAGGACCAGTCCTATTTTCTCTATACCATGACCCAGGGGCAACTGAAGGCTACTTTATTTCCGGTGGGTGACCTGACCAAGCAAGAAGTGAGACAAATAGCCGGTGAACTTGGGCTTCCGGTAGCGTCCAAGCCGGAAAGCCAGGAAATCTGCTTTATCCCGGATAACGACTATACCGAGTTCATCCGGGAATACATCCCACAGGCCGCCTTACCGGGGCCGATATTTGACGAGGGGGGACATAACCTGGGCAGCCACCGGGGAATCATGTATTATACCATCGGCCAGCGCAAGAGGCTGGGGCTGTCGGCACCGAAGCCGCAGTACGTTATCGCCATCCAGCCGGAGAAAAACGCCATCGTGGTGGGACCCAGGGAGAGAGCGCTGGGCGACCAGCTTACCGCCGCCGAAATGAACTGGATTACCGACCCGGAAACGGTGACGACCCTGAAAATAAAAGCCATGATAAGGTATCGCCACCGGGAAGCCGAAGCCTCGGTAACCCGGCTCCGGGGAGATAATTATTATGTAAAATTTACCGAGCCGCAGATGGCTATCACGCCCGGCCAGGCAGTCGTCTTCTACCACGAAGACGAAGTGGTGGGCGGCGGCACCATTGAAACGGCGGTAAAAGAGGAAAAAACCGGTAAAGAAAAGGAGTACGCCTGACATGGCTTCGATAGTCGCTGTTTGCACGAGCAATAAAAAAGGCATCCGGAAAGAGGCAATCACCGAAGGGTTGTTCCAAACGGAGCACGGCCTGGTGGGTGACGCCCACGCCGGCGTCATCGATCGCCGGCAGGTGAGCCTGCTGGCCACGGAAAGTATCGACAAGATGCGGAATCGCGGTCTGGAACTGGTGCCCGGAGATTTCGCGGAGAACCTGACCACCGAGGGCATCGACCTGCACCACCTGCCTATCGGCACCCGGTTGACCGTCGGCGACGAGGTCGCCCTGGAGATTTCTCAGATTGGCAAGGAGTGCCACACCGCCTGCGCCATCCGCCGAAAGGTGGGGGAATGCATCATGCCGGAGGAAGGCGTCTTCGCCCGGGTGATTACCGGCGGCACCATCAGAACGGGCGACCGCATCCTGAAGGGAGAGACGCGCCAATGACCAACCCCAAAGACCTGTCCCTGGAAGAACGGATACTCCGGCTGAAAAAAGAGCGGAACGCGGTTATACTGGTGCACAACTACCAGCTCGGCGAAGTGCAGGACGTGGCCGACTTTGTCGGCGATTCCCTGGAACTTAGCCAGAAAGCGGCCAAAACCGAGGCCGACGTGATTGTTTTCTGCGGCGTCCACTTCATGGCGGAGACGGCGGCCATCCTCAGCCCGCATAAGACGGTGCTGCTGCCCGACCGCCACGCCGGCTGCCCGATGGCGAATATGATTACCGCCCAGCAACTGCGCCGGAAGAAAAAAGAACTGCCCGGCGCGGCCGTGGTCTGTTATGTCAATTCCACTGCCGCCGTTAAGGCGGAATCGGACGTGTGCTGCACCTCGGCCAACGCGCTCAAAGTGGTCAACGGCATCGAGAACGACGAAATACTCTTTGTCCCCGACCAGTACCTGGGAAGCTACGTTGCCAGCCAGACGGACAAGAAGATACATCTCTGGCCCGGTTACTGTCCCACCCATGCCCGGATACACCCCACCCATATCCGGCGGCTGAAGGAAGAATACCCCGAGGCTAAAGTGGCCGTCCACCCGGAGTGCCGACCGGAAGTTATCGCCCTCGCCGACGAGGTACTGAGCACGAGCGGGATAATCCGCTACGCCGGACGGGAAGACGTCAGGGAACTGATTGTGGGCACGGAGCTGGGCATAATCTACCGATTGAAAAAAGAGAACCCGGGGAAGAAGTTCATCGCGGTCACCGAGCAGGCGGTCTGCCCCAACATGAAGCTGATTACACTGGAGAAGGTGCTCTGGTCACTGGAGGAGATGAGGCTGGCGGTCAAAGTACCGGAAGCGACCCGTCTGAAAGCCAAAGCGGCGGTGGACCGGATGCTGACCCTGGTCTAGAGCGGGGCATTATGGCAGAGGCTTACATCGTGGTGCTGATTACCACCGACGACGCCGGGGAAGGGCGGCGGATAGCCCGGGCGCTGGTGGAAGAGAAGAAAGCGGCCTGCGTCAACATCGTGCCCGGAGTGGAATCAATATTCCGATGGGAAGGCAAGCCGGACGAGGCGCGGGAAAACCTGCTGGTGGTGAAGACAAAAGAATCACTGCTGCCGGAAGTCATCCGGATGGTCAAGGAAATGCACTCCAACGAGGTGCCGGAGATAATCTCCCTGCCCATCACCGGCGGGAACGAGGATTATTTAGGGTGGATCGGGGAGAGCGTGGGGTGAGGGATTTTGAGCAGATGATAAACGGATATTTTAGATATTCAATAGTTACGATTCAGATTTTTTATCTTCGCGATTATCCCTGATTTCTCCCCCTCAGCCAGCGCTGTTTATTCTCCGCTGATTGATTTCAGCATTAACTTTCCTGTCTTTGTGGTAAAATGAAGTATTCAAGCGTCAAACGGATGGCAGACAATGAAAACAAGAATAGTATCAATTATCATTGCCCTGGTAATGATTTTCGTATTACTGGCCGCCTTACTTCCCCGTTCATTATTTTAACCGGTAAGTATCTACGAAACGTTTGAAGAACCGATCTAGCCGCTCTGATTTCTCCCTCTCAGCCAGCGCTGTTTCTGCTCCAGGCGGACCGATTCGTCGGTGGGCCGGTAAGTGGCCAGAAAATCGTCTTTAAACTCGTTGAAGGTGCCGTCCCTTACCGCTTTCCTTATTTTGGCTATCAGGCCGGCCATGAAAGTCAGGTTATGGACGGTTGCCAGGCGCAGCCCAAGCAACTCCTGGCTGCGGAAAAGGTGGTGCAGGTAGGCGGCGGAAAAGGTGCGGCAGGTGTAGCACCCGCAGACGGGGTCGATTGGCCCCTCCTGGTGCCGGTAAGCGGCGTTACGGATGTTACGCCGTCCCTCGGCGGTATAGAGGGCGCCGTTGCGGGCGACGCGAGTGGGCAGGGCGCTGTCAAAAACGTCGATACCCAGGGCGACCCCCTGGACGATATCCTCCGGTGAACCGACTCCCATCAGGTAGCGCGGTTTGTCGGCGGGCAGTATCGCCGTTACTTCCTCGACCATCGCCCAGGTTTCCGCCTTCGGCTCGCCCAGACTGACGCCGCCGATAGCGTAGCCGGGAAAGTCCAGAGAAGTCAGGTACTCCGCCGAGTGGCGGCGCAGTTCGGGGTAAAAACCCCCCTGCACGATGGCGAAGAGGGATTGGTGGTCGCTCTGCATGACTCGCTGACACCGCTCCGCCCAGAGGTGGGTGCGCGCCACCGCTTCCTTTACTTTATCACGGCTGTCACCATAGGCAGGACACTCGTCCAGCACCATGATAATATCGGCGCCGAGGGCTTCCTGCCAGCTGACGGCCGACTCAGGAGTTAAAAAGTGCTCGCTGCCATCGATGTGCGACCGGAAGGTAACGCCGTCATCGGTGACCCGGCGGAGAGGGGCCAGCGAGAAAACCTGGTAACCGCCGCTATCGGTCAAAATCGCCCCGTCCCAGGCCATGAAGCGATGCAAACCGCCCATTTCCTTCACCACCTCTATGCCGGGGCGGAGGAAAAGGTGATAGGTGTTGGCCAGTACCATTTCAAAGCCGATATCCTTAATCTCGTTGGGGGTCAGTGTTTTCACCGTGCCCTGACTGCCCACCGGCAGAAAGACCGGCGTGGGCACCTCACCGTGTCTGGTGGTCAATTTACCCGCCCGGGCGCCGCTGGTTCCAGTCGGTATCAGACGAAATTTATGCAAAGCTCAGCCTCCTCTTAATAAAAGCCACTTGTCCAGCGACATGGCCAGAAATATTACCCCCAGGTAAGGGAACGCCGAAAGCCGGTAAAGCCGCCAGGCATCAGCTGTAGCCCGGGAAATCACCAGTCGCGCACCGGCCAGGACGGCCACCGCCCCCAGCAGCCCCGCTGCCGCCAGGTAGAGCCAACCAAAGTCGCCGACGAAATAAAAGGCGACGGAGGCGGCGTAAAGGGCCACCGTAAAAGCAAATAAAACCCGCACCGAGTCTTTAACCTCACGGCTCATCGGAAAATAGCCGAGACCGGCCTGGCGGTAGTCATCGCGGTGGGTAATCATGACACTCCAGACGTGCAGCGGCAGCCACAGGCCGACCATTACCAATAGCATCAACAATTCCCACCCCAAATCCTGCCTGACCGCAAACCACCCCATCAGCACCGGCGCGCCGCTGGCGACCAGCCCCTGCGGGTAAACGCAGGTCACTTTCTTGCGCCAGGTAGCCGCCGCCAGTGTCCCGGCCAGGTCAGCCAGAAAAACAAAGGGGTGAAGCCACCAGGACAGCCCCAGACCGACGGCGATAAGACCGATAACCAGTGGCAGTACCTTCCAGGGCGGACTGATGCGCCCGGACGGTAAAACCCGGTGCCGGGTGCGATCCATACGGGCGTCAATATGACGGTCAAGGTAGTTGGTCAGGCCGTTAGCGCCGGCCGCCGCCAGCAGGATAATGATAAAGATGAGGTATAAGCGGGCGGACAGCTCGGCGGGCGAGGCAACCACGGCCGCCCCGACACCGATGAAAGCGAGCAGGACACTCGGCAGCGGTTTCAGGACTTCGAGATAGCTGACGGCCTTATTAATCGCTGCACCTCTTCTCCGGGAGAACCTTATTTTTATATCGTTTTCAACCTGAAAAGTCAAGCGACTGAATCAAAAAAGAGGTGTTATTCAGTATGCCGACAGCACCGGGGGAAGCTCGGTTTGTCTTCGCCGCCGAATCGTACTACTATTATAATATGGAGCAACGGCTTAGGGAAGCCCTCGCTTTGAGGCAGAAGAGACACATCGTTGACCCGGACCTGGTGTCCGCCGCCGTGCTGCTGCCGGTTTACCGGAAAGACGGGCAATACCATATCCTCTTTATCAGGCGCACCCAGACGGTAAAAAAGCACAAGGGAGAGATATCTTTTCCAGGCGGGGTCTACGAAGAACGGGACGGCAGCCTGCTGGCAACGGCCCTGCGTGAGAGCACAGAGGAGATTGGGCTCAAGGCCGGAGACGTGGCCATACTGGGGGAGCTTGACGACGAAATCAGTGTCACCACCAACTATGTGATATCACCGTTCACCGCCGCCATCCCCTGGCCTTACCGTTTCCACCTCAACGGGAGGGAGACCGAGGAAATAATCGAAGTGCCGGTTGATTCGTTGCTGGACAACAACTACTCACGACCGGAAATAATCAACGGGGAAACGGTCACCGCCTACTATTACAAATACCGGAACAGAATCATCTGGGGCGCCACCGCCCGCATCCTGCATAAATTCCTGAGTATTCTGGCGCCGGTTCTGAAAGATAAACCGCCTGGTTAAGATACTAAAAAGACAGCTAAGAGAGCGGTCTGCCTGTGGTTTAACATTACTTCTTACTTTCGATGGCTTTTTTAACTTTAACCTTTATTGACCGGGTCTTGACTTCTTCAGCCTTGGGAAGGGTTAAAGTCATGATGCCATTTTCAAAAATCGCCTCCGCTTTATCACTCTTGACGTCTACGGGCACGGTTATGGCACGGCAGAAAGATCCGTAACTCTGCTCCTTACGCAGGTATGCCTCTTCTTTGATCTCCTGCTCTTCTTTATGCTCTCCGCGGATAGTAACCACATCTCCAGTCACCGAGATATCCATTTCTTCCGGCGTGATCCCGGGGAGAGACGCCTTTACCACCACGCTGTCCTCGGTCTGATACATATCAATCTTGAATCCACCTCCACCGTTTTCCGGCCGATACCGAACCGGACGGACAATGTTGCCTTCAAACATCCTGTCCATTGCCTGTCTCATGCCCGTCATCTCCCGGAATGGTTCCCAACGAACTAAATGCATGTTCATGTTTCACCTCCTTATATTAGTCTTCCAGGGCATTCATCGCTCTCTTAACCCCTCAATATAAACTTAACATATTTAAACTTATTTATCAAGTATTTTCAACTTTTTTATCAATATATCTGATATTTATCTTGACAGAATACATAAAACTGTTTTACAATTTATACGTGGATAGCAGGGGGAGATGATGGCGGGTAAAGATTACTATCAGATACTCGGCGTGAAGCGGAATGCCGGCGAACCGGAAATCAAAAAGGCTTACCGGCGGCTGGCGCGTCAGCACCATCCCGACGTCAACGCCGGCGACAAGTCTTCTGAAACTAAATTCAAGAAGATAAACGAGGCCTACGAAGTACTGGCGGATAAAGAAAAGCGCCGGAAGTACGACAAGTATGGCGACAAGTGGCCGCACGCCGACCAGTTCGAGCAGGCGGGATATCGGCAAGCGCCTTCCCAGGATTTTGGCCGGAGTGGCGGTGCCACCAGTTTCAATTTCGGAGGGGGCCTGGACGGCCTGTTCGAAAAAATCCTGCGCGGTACCGGCGGGCGCTCCCATACCCGCCAGACACCGCGGCGCGGCCGGAATATCGAATCACCGGTCGAGGTAACCCTGGAAGAAGCCTACCACGGGACAAGCCGCACACTCAGCATGCAGGTCGAGGGGTCGTGCCCGACCTGTCAAGGCAGCGGTTTGATTCAGAATATGCCCTGCTCGACGTGTCAGGGCAGTGGGGCAGTCGCCCAGATAAAGCAACTGGAAGTGAAAATCCCGGCCGGGGTCAAGACCGGGTCCAGGGTACGCATCGCCGGCAAAGGGCAGCCCGGCTACGGCGGTGCCAGCGGTGACCTCCACCTGATCATCTCGGTAAAGCCCCACCGGATTTTTGAGCGCCGTGGCGACCACCTGCACGAGGCAGTCCCGGTGCCGCTGAACGTAGCCGTGCTGGGAGGGGAAATACAAGTGCCCACACTCAAAGGTAAACTGGCCCTCAAAATTCCCCCGGAGACCCAGAACGGAGCCACTTTTCGCCTGACGGGGCAGGGGATGCCCCACTTGAGCGGCTCTGCCCGCGGTGACCTGCTGGTAAAAGTGAATATCATACTGCCAACAAAGCTGACGGCAGAGGAGAAAGAGCTATTTCGACAACTCAACGAACTGAGGCCATCGTAGTAGCAAAATGAGGTGACCATGAGTGCCGACGGAACCGAACCCAGATACGTAATAAGCATCGCCGCCAGGATACTCGGCGTCCAAACCCATACGTTACGTTACTATGAAAGGGTAGGCGTCGTTGAGCCGCAGCGCTCTCAGGGCAATATCCGGCTCTACTCAGAGAGAGATATCGAGATGCTGAGGCGGATAAAGACCCTGGTTGACGACCTGGGAGTCAACCTGGCCGGCGTGGAAGTAATACTGCGCATGATGCAGCACGTGGACCAGCTGCAGAACCAGGTGGGAAAACTGGAATCCGAGGTAAAGAGGTTGAGGAGGTAAGCGCTAATGAAACAGGAGAAATTCACCGAACTGGCACAGGAAGCGCTGGCCACTTCCCAGGAGCTTGTCCGCCAGTACCAGCATGCTCAGTGGGACGTGGAGCATATTTTACTGGCTCTGCTCCAGCAGGAAAAGGGGCTTATCGGCGATATTCTAAAAGAGCTTAATATTGACACGGAAATAGTGCGCCAGCAGATGGAGATATCCCTGGGCAAGATACCCCGGGTTACCTTCGCCGCCGGACAGCAAATTTACGCCACGCCGCGTATCGCCAATATGCTGAGGGCAGCCAGCGACGAGGCTGCCCGACTCAAGGACGAGTTTATCAGCACCGAGCATATATTTACCGCCATCGTCACCGAGGAAAAAGGCGAGGCAGCCGCCGTCCTGAAACGCCTGGGGGTTGACCAGGAAAAGGTATACGGCGTTCTTCAGAAACTACGCGGCAGCCACCGGGTGACGGATACCCGGGCAGAGAGCAAGTACCGTTCCCTGGAAAAATACGGCCGTGACCTGACTGAATTCGCCCGCCAGGGTAAGCTCGACCCCGTCCTCGGACGGGATAATGAGATAAAGCGGGTGATGCAGATAATCACCCGGCGTACCAAGAACAATCCGGTAATCATCGGGGACGCCGGTGTGGGCAAGACGGCTATCGCCGAGGGGCTGGCGCAGAAAATCGCCGCCGACGATGTTCCCGACTCCCTGAAAAAACGCCGGGTGATTGCCCTGGACATGGGCGCTCTGGTGGCCGGGAGTAAGTTCCGCGGTGAGTTCGAGGAGCGTCTCAAGGCGGTCATGGACGAAGTGCGCCAGGCGCAGGGTGAAGTCATCCTGTTCATTGATGAGATTCATACCGTGGTCGGCGCCGGCGCCGCCGAGGGGGCTATCGACGCCAGCAATATGCTCAAACCGGCCCTTGCCCACGGCGAATTGCAATGCATCGGCGCCACTACCCTTGACGAGTACCGTAAGTTTATCGAGAAGGACAAGGCGCTGGAAAGGCGTCTCCAGCCGGTGTTCCTCGGGGAACCGACCGTTGAGGTGACTATCGCCATGCTCCACGGGCTGCGACCGAGATACGAGGCACATCACAAGATTAAAATCAGCGACGAAGCTCTGGAGGCGGCCGCCCGGTTCAGCCAGCGCTACATCGCCGACCGGCAGCTACCGGACAAGGCAATCGACCTGATTGACGAGGCCGCCAGCAAGCTGCGCATCGACACGGAGAGCGCGCCGCCGGAAATACGGACACTGGAACATGAACTCAAGCAGTTGACCAACGAAGAAGAAGCCGCTTCCCAGCGTCAGGACTACGAGCAGTCAGCGATACTGAAATCAAAGAGACTGAAACTGGAAGCTGAGTACGGAAAAGCGAAAGAGGACTGGCTGCAACGGGAAAAAATCAGCGAAACGGTCAGCCAGGAAAACATCGCCCAGCTCATATCCAGTTGGACCGGCATCCCGGTGTCACAGATGCTGGAAGGCGAGGCCCAAAAACTACTTCACATGGAAGACCGGATTCACGAGCGTTTGATCAACCAGGAAGAGGCGGTTTACGCCATCTCCGAGGCTATCCGAAGAAGCCGTGCCGGGTTGAAAGACCCCAAGAGGCCAATCGGCAGCTTCATTTTTCTCGGCCCGACCGGAGTCGGCAAGACTGAGTTGGCCCGAATTCTGGCCTGGTTCCTCTTTGACGACGAGAACGCCATAGTGCGGATGGATATGTCAGAGTACCAGGAAAAACATACCGTTTCCCGTTTGGTCGGGGCACCTCCGGGTTACGTCGGTTTCGAGGAAGGCGGCCAGTTGACCGAAGCGGTCAGACGGCGTCCCTACCGGGTTATCCTGCTCGATGAGATTGAGAAAGCACACCCGGACGTGTTCAACATCTTGCTCCAATTGCTGGATGACGGCCGGTTGACGGACGGCCACGGCCGCACCGTGGATTTCAAGAACTGTGTCATCATCATGACCAGTAATACCGGCGTGGAGCTAATAAAGCGCGAGGCCGGTCTCGGTTTTACCACCGCCCGGGACGAGGTAAAAACCCGCCGGCAGGGTTATGAAACGATGAAGGAAAAGGTGATGGCCGAGGTCAAGCGGACTTTCCGTCCCGAATTCCTGAACCGACTGGATGAAATCATCGTCTTCCACGAACTGTCCGAGGAGCAACTGGGCAGCATTGTCGAGTTGATGATAAGAGACCTCCAGGAACGACTTGCCGAGCGTAAATTAAGTATCCAACTCACCAAAAGGGCGAAGTCCTGGCTGGTCAGGGAAGGTTACGACCCGACATTTGGAGCGCGCCCGTTGCGCCGGGTAATCGAACGCTACGTGGAAAATCCTCTGTCGAGCAAATTGCTGCGAGGTGAATTCAAAGAAGGCGATACGGTAAAGGTCAACGCCGGTGCCGAAGGCCTGACCTTCAAGTCCGGAGGAAAAGCCGGCGCCGCCACTTCATGAATTCCCGGCGGGTGAGTCTGGACAAATGCAAGGCGAGTCGTGGTAGAATAACATGACTTCATGACAGCTTCGGAAAACAAGGGTTCGGCCAGAACAGCCTATATCTTAGGCATCGTTGGCGTCGTGGTGACGCTGTTGATGGCGGTGTCGGTGGTTTATTACTGGGATTGGGTGCAAAGGCTGGAAGGTTACGGCTACGTCGGCGCTTTTGCCATCAGCATCCTCGGCGGATCCACCATCATCGTTCCAGTGCCCATGCTGGCGATTGTTTTCGCCTTGGGCGGTGTCTTAAAATACACCTGGCTACTCGGCCTCGTGGCCGGTCTCGGGGAAACATTCGGCGCTCTGACCATCTACATGACCGGTTATGGCGGTGGGGCGGCGCTCTATCGCAGCCGGCATGGCCGGATACAGTCTGCCTACCTGCGCCTGATGGGACTGATGGAGAGAAGAGGCCCACTGACATTATTCATACTGGCTTCGGTACTCAATCCGTTTTTCTACCCGGCCGCCCTGGCCGCCGGCGCCCTGAGATTCGGGATAAAAAGGTACTTCCTCATCTGCTGGGCAGGCAAGACCATCAAGGGTTTTACCGTGGCCTACGCCGGCTACTGGGGACTGCGCGGTCTGCTCGGAATGCTGGGAGCCCCCATTTAGGTTCAATTTTCAGCGATGGTTATCCTGATTATACGGTCGCCTTCAAATTGAGGATTCTGGTTCGGGTCCCTCGGCGTCAGGCTCTCCAGAACGTCCATCCCCTCAATCATCTGCCCGAATACCGAATGCTTACCGTTAAGCCCAGACTGGGGAGTAAAGGTAATAAAAAACTGGCTGCCGTTGGTGTTGGCGCCGGAATTAGCCATTGACAGTGTCCCGGCTTCGTGTTTGTGTCCGGAAAACTCGTCATCGAATCGATAGCCGGCGCTTCCCCTGCCCGTCCCGGTGGGGTCGCCTCCCTGAACCATAAAGCCGGGGATTATCCGGTGGAATGTTGTGCCGTCATAAAAACCCTCCCTGGACAGGAAAACAAAGTTATTCACTGTCACCGGCACATCAGCGGCGAACAGTTCCAGTACCAGGTTCCCCTTTTCCGTTTCAATGGTGGCGATATACTGCTTGCCGGTATCAATCATCATTTCCGGCGGCGAGCCGTATTGCTTCGGTTTTGCCGCCGGTTCCGGTGCGGGAGACGGGGACGGCGACGGGGCTGGCTCTGGAGTCGAACTGCCACAGGCAATGCCCAGCAAGCCAATAATAACCATCATTAAAACGATACTTACCGCGCGGGGTAACCTTCGGGTCAACATAGCTTCCTCCTTTATCTGCCAAGCATGAAATAATCTTGCCCCGATTTTAACGCACTTACCGGTAATAAGCAATCACCGTGACCTCCGGTCGGTATTTTACCCGAATCCGGTTATAAAATAGATTGCCCCCGCGGGAGGATGAAAATGGCCCTGGAAGACGAACTGGAAAAAGCGAAAACCGTCATCGGTGAAGCCGAAATTCTGACCGGTGAGGCTACACGAGGCAAAGCGCCACTTGCCTCCCCCTCCCGGCAACAAGTAAAACTAAAAGTCAATCAGCAAACACCCGCCCGTGGCACCGCCCGACTTGCCTTCCCGTCTCTTTTCTGCTAGATTATACTGGTACCGATGGGGCTGTAGTTCAGCTGGGAGAACGTTTGACTGGCAGTCAAAAGGTCGCGAGTTCGAGCCTCGCCAGCTCCACCAGATCAATGGTTCTCCTGAAGAACTGCCACTTCGGGATCTGCTGTTAGCGCTCCTGGGACCGGAGGGGAGGCGCAGATTGGAACTGAGGTCCTTATCAAACGATAAATTATTCGCGATGTATGAGGCGGACCTTATCCTCCGAATCAGGAATGAGAAGAATCTTAATAACATTCTCAATCTCTTAACTCGCTTTAAAGATTTCCTCGGGTCATATCCCCCCAGCGCGGAACTGGCCAAGGGTTTTCTGGCTCAATACACCGGCTTGAAGCCTCACACCTGGTATAACTATGTGGGGGAGCTAAAGCGATTCATGACATGGTATGGCGAGGGAATCACCTTAAAAGCCAAACTACCCAAGTCTCTACCGACCTACCATGAAGACCAGGATATCGAAGCATTATTAGCGGTCATACAGCTCAAGAAGACGCACAAACAAAAGATGCCCCGAGATGCACTGCTGGTGGAACTGGACTGGCGAACCGGACTAAGGCGAAAAGAACTATCTAATCTTGAGGCAAGAGACATACACGCAGACTTTTTGTCTGTCAAAAATGGCAAGGGGGGCAAAGACCGGATTATTCCCCTGGCACCCACTATCGCTAAAAAGTTACATGACTTTACCGTGGGCATGAAACCGAATGAGAAAATCTTCAAGCTAAATCCCACTTCCCTGGGTATGAAGATAAAAGACCTTGCTAAAAGAGCTGGTCTGGAGGACTTTCACTGTCACTCACTGAGGCACAAGTTTGCGACTGACTTGTTGGAGAAGGGGGCCGATCTCCGGGTTGTTCAGCAGTTAATGGGGCATGAATCCCTGAATACCACTCAACTTTATCTTGCGGTAACAGATAAAAGACTACGCGATGCGGTTAATCTGCTTGAGGACCATGGCAAACAGCCAGCTAGCGAAACCAGAAAGAGAAACCCAGGACTACACTGGCTAGTCTGCGAAAACTGCGGGGCAGAAGCTGAAGTAGAGACAGGTATCAGGGTAATGTATTGCTGCGCCCAAAAAATGAAGGAGTTATAAAAAGAGGTATGTATTGCTTTGGGATTTATGTCCAGAGAGTGCCAATATTGGGAGAAATTTAACCCCTGACTTTTAATCAGCGGGTCACAGGTTCGAGTCCTGTACGGCGTACCAAAGCTGGAAGATCGTCCCCGCCGGGGAGTTTTGAAGAGAATCAGGGTGTCATGACATTAGACGGCAGCAATTACATCAACAGGCAAGTTTGTTCCGATAACAAGGTTTACGGTAAATCATGTACTTCTGAATCTATTGGCATTGAGTGGATAGTCTTTTCCATTCCTGAAAATATCTGTAAAGAATTTGCGGTTTTATCTTCGTTGCTTTTACCTGTTCGGGCAAAAGTTAAGGATACAAGTCGAAC
>CBDUSH010000031.1:0-15922 GCA_965369965.1 uncultured bacterium
GATAATGCGTTCGGGTCGAGCGATCGAACCAATTTTGTGAGCGACAAAGTCTTTCCAGCTTTTTTTACCCTCTGTTTCCTCTTTTGAGTATCCCAATAGTTTCTCAAACCCGTCGTTAACGAGTGATATTGTGGTATCTTCCTCGGCGATTAACATCGAAGTTCCGGTAGTCTCAAATATTGCTCTGTATAATTGCTCCGACATTTTTAACGATTCTTCAATCTTCTTGCGCTCGGTGATGTTTGCTAACTGTATGGCAACAGCATTGATTAGATCCCTTTCTTCTTTCAGAAAAGGCCCATCAAAGATATCCGGCCTATCCTCTAGGTAACTGACCTCTACAATACCTATTTTGTTTCCCTTAATATAAATATCCGAAGATTGTTTCCATTCAGTGTCTCTACAATTTTCGGTCTCAACTATTTCACCATTAACGATTATTCTTGCACAGGTAATCTCAGGATATTGCCAACTTGGAGGTAACAAATTAACGACTCCTTGATATAATTGATCCAATGTAATATCTTGTTTCTCGGCAATACCAGTAATTTTGTAAAGACAACTAAGCTCTTTATCTCGCTTTCCCAGATCGTGTTCAATTCGTTTACGTTCAGTGATGTCAAGAACTGTTGATTGATAACCCACAATGATACCTGAATCGTCCAGGATAGTTGTAGCTAATCCATACGCATCGAAGGTAGTATTATCCTTTCTGAGAGCAACGTATTCTCCTTCCCATTTGCCAGTTTCATCCAGCGCGGTGATGATCTTCATTGTTTCATCTTCATATTTAAGAAAATGGTTAATCGGTTTTCCGATCGTTTCCTTCTTATCATCATAACCCCAGATTCTAACGAAGATATCATTAACGTGTGTGATAATACCATCAATATCCGCCAGGCTGTTTGCTGTGATGGATTGCTCGAAAACTTGGTTAATCAGTGACAATCTGTTTTCTGTTTCAGCCGATTCGTGATAAAGTCGTTCTAGTTCGGCAACTCGTTGACGCAACGTCTCTACTTCATTCATTGACCCGCCTCCATAAAGGGTACCACTCTTTAAGAGTAAGTTACCGGTATACTAGTTACAGGAGCAGGTGGCCGGTAACCCAACGAGCTGTGAGGACGTACCTGATTATACTCCTTTCCGTATTCTTGTCAATTACTTACAAGTGAAGTCGAACCCTGTACTCGCATGGCTTCCGGAATAATGAAAACCCTTTTGAGGTAACGTTCCGTCAGATTGTTCAATAGGACCGTAAAAAGGAACCTTAATTATACCATATGCTCCCCATAAGCTTGGGGCATCTTCGAAGTACTCAAAGGCGCCTTATAAAACTTTAGACTATCATGAAAAGTCACTGTCCGGGTGTAAAGCTGCACCATCTCAAGACTTTCCCACCTGCCCAGGTCTTTAATGGTCATAACATCCAGACCAGCTTTTCTCAACAGGCAGGCGAAAGTTCTTCTGAAGACATGTGGGTTACAGGGTATACCGGAGCTTTTCTCCAGCCTTCTCAACATGGAGATGATGCCCCAGGTGTTCAGACCCCATATGTTATCGTTAGACCGGTGTTCTCTAAGCCATTCCTTGAGATACTTCTGTGACATGCTGCCAAGTGGAGCCAGTGCCTCTTTCCGGCCCTTGCCTATTACCCTGACAGTCTGGTCTTGCCAGTCAATGTCCTCAAGCCTGATGTTGACAAGCTCACTGAGGCGCAGTCCGCTTTCAGTAAACATGGCTATAATGGCCTTGTCACGGATATTATTGACCCTGTTGAGAAGGTCGTCTACCTGCTTACGGTTGAGACTGGGGAGGATGAGCTGAAAGGGTATATAAGTCAGCACGGGGGTAACTCGAGCGGCATAACCAACCCGAGATACGCGGTACTCCATGACTGGCGTCTGGTTTTTAATTTTCTCTCACCCCGCCGACAGGCAGGGACAGCCAATATAGAACCTGCCTCAGGGGAACGGGTTGAGGGAGTTGTGTGGGATGCAACCGATGATGTTATCAAATACATTGACTTGAAAGAAGGCCACCCCAATCAGTATCATCAGATCCGGGTTACCGCAGAAGTCCATGGTTTACCAGTTCCTGATGTACTCACCTATGAAGTCATCGCCGAACAGCGGCGAGCATTCTGCCCGCCCCGGCGAGCCTACCGGCAACTGATGATAGATGCCGGCCACCGTTTCGGTTTTTCCCCGGATTATCTGGCTATGCTACAAAACATCCGGACACTAGACCAGGGAGGTTAGCGGAATATGGCAGAGATAGAAATCAGGTACCTGGGTAATTCGGCATTCGAATTGACCACGGAAAAGGGAATTCACGTATTGATTGACCCTTGCCTTACCGGATTTAAAAATTATAAAGGCTCACCGGTTAAGCTATCGGAACTGGCGCCGGTTGACCTGATACTCATCTCCCACGCGGCTGGTGACCACCTGGGCGATACCCTGGCAATCTCCAGGGAGCATCACTGCCGTATTGTCTGTGACCCGGTTATCGAACACTATCTGCAACAGGAAGGGGTTCCCGAGGAGGACATCCGCAGCGTTTCCTGGGGGGCCGGGTTTGATTTTAAGGGAATTTCAATACGTATCGTAGAAGCGCATCACTCGTCCGTCATCATCAAAGATGGGGCGGTGCTTACCGGTGCGCCACTGGGGTTTATTCTTAATACCGAGTCCGGAACAGGCATATATCATGCCGGGGATACCTCTATTTTCCGGGACCTGGAGCTTTTTGGTCAGCTCTATAAGCCTGATATCGGGATGTTACCCATCGGCGCCTTTCCTCCATTTGAGCCCGATCTTTTCCCGGAAGAAGCCGCCCTGGTAGCAAAGTGGATGAAACTGAAGATAGCCATTCCGATGCATTTCCCGCCCGATTCCGACGAGGGAGAAAAATTTGCCGCCGCGGTGAAAAAAGAAGCTCCGGGAACCAGCGCCCTGGTACTCAAGCCGGGTGAGAAGTTTAATTACCAGACCCGATAATCATTGCCATTCTTTTATTTCCCCGTCTAAAATATGGGACACAAAGCGACTAACGTTACTCAATCAATCCCCTTTTTATGCACAAGGTGTTTCAGAGGAGGACACAGGGAGTGATGATGACAATAAAAAACCTTGAGAAAAAAGGGGGCTTATGTTAACCTGAAGGCAGGTGACCCCATGAGCATGGACATGTTTGAAAAGCAGGGGAATGAAGACCTGATTCAGGACGCGCCGCTGGCCACCCGCATGAGGCCGGCCAGCCTTAACACCTTCGTCGGGCAGCAGCACATCATCGGCCCCGGCCGGGTTCTGCGCAAGGCGATTGAGAGCGGCCGCATCCCTTCCATCATCCTCTGGGGACCCCCCGGCTGCGGCAAGACCACCCTGGCCCAAATCATCGCCAACACCACCGGAGCGCACTTCAGCGCCGTCAGCGCGGTCAGCGCCAGCGTGGCTGACCTGCGCCGCGTTATCGAAGAAGCCAAGGGCCGCCGCCAGATGCACCTGGCAAAGACGATCCTTTTCATCGATGAGATTCACCGCTTTAACAAGACCCAGCAGGACGCTGTCCTGCCTTATGTCGAAGACGGGACGATAACCCTTATCGGCGCCACCACGGAAAATCCTTCTTTCGAGGTCACTTCCCCGCTGCTTTCCCGGAGTCGTGTCGTGCCTCTCCAGCCCCTTAACGATGACGAAATTCAGGTCATCATCACCCGTGCCCTCAAAGACGGCCTGCGCGGCCTGGGCACGCTCGGCGTCGAAGTATCTCCGGAAGCCCTCGGCCACCTTATCACCGTTTCCAACCACGACGCGCGCATCGCCCTGAACACCCTGGAAATCGCCGCCGTCAGCACGCCTCCCGATGAAGAAGGCAAACGGTATATCAGCCTGCCCACCATCGAAGATGCCCTGCAGCACCGGGCGCTGGCCTATGACAAGGCGGGGGAACAACACTTCGATACCATATCCGCCCTCCACAAGTCCATGCGCGGCTCGGACCCGGACGCCTCTCTTTACTGGCTGGCCCGGATGGTCGAAGCCGGGGAAGACCCGCTCTACATCGCCCGCCGCCTGGTCCGCTTCGCCTCTGAGGACGTCGGGATGGCTGACCCGCAGGGACTGGTTATCGCCATGGCGGCGCAACAGGCCGTCCACTTCATCGGCATGCCGGAGGGCAACCTGGCCCTGGCCCAGGCGGTCGTCTACCTGGCCACCGCCCCGAAGAGCAACTCGCTTTACGAAGCCTATTCCCGGGCGAAGGCAGAACTGAAGGAGAGTTCCGCCGAATCAGTACCGCTGCCCCTGCGCAACCCGGTGACCAAGCTGATGAAAGACCAGGACTATGGAAAAGACTACAAGTACGCCCATGACTACCCGGGGCACTTCGTTGAGCAGCAGAACCTGCCCGAGTCACTCAAGGGCCGGCAATACTACACCCCGAGCGACCAGGGGTACGAAAAGCAGGTTATCACCCGGCTCAAAGGCTGGTGGCAGAAAAAGACCAAACCCGAAGACACTGAAGCTGGCGAGGAGTAGGTGGGAGTGGTGCGAAAAATATTCCGGGAAATGAGGGTTTGGTAATCTATTCCTGAGTTCGGCACAATCCTTATAAGGGTTGGTATGAACTTAGTGGAAAAAATCTAAATGGAAAACCGCTCGACAACACAAGACACTGGGCAATCCGTATCCAGGAACACCAACCGCAACCGGGCAGTGCCATAAAACCAGTCAAACGAACCCGATGCAAAATACCTTGACATTTGACAACCCCTGGTCTAAACTCTTACCGGGAGTAAAGTTGCTTTTCAGCCGTTTTGGAGTTTTCACCTTCTATGGCACGTAGCAGCGCCGAAAGAGGTTCCGGCTTCGTAAACCTGACCGCCGTCCGCTTTATTCCGTCAATTCACCATCATCATTCATGGTCACGCTGTCCCTATTATTTATCGAGGAGAACCGTTTATGGTTAAATTTTCACTTCTGCCCAGATCAAGCAAGTTCTTTGACCTTTTTGAAGCCAGCGCCCGGAACACCCTGAAAACGGCTCAAGCCCTAAGGGACATGATTAACGGCTGGGACGTCATCGAGGGCAGGGTGGCCGAGATTACCGAGCTGGAACACGAGGGAGACTCCCTCACCCACCAGATTCTCGCCCAGTTGCACCGCACCTTTGTCACCCCCTTCGACCGGGAAGACATCGCCCTCCTGGCCCACACCATGGACGACATCACCGATTTTATCCACGCCGCGGCCGACGCCATGTTCATCTACAAGATAGACCGCCCCAGCCAGCGGGCCAGGGAGCTGGCAGACATCATTGTCCAGGCGGCCACCGAGGTGGAAATAGCGGTGACCGGACTGCGCCGCCATTCCGAGCTGAAGAAAATCCTCGACCGCTGCATCGAGATTAACCGGCTGGAGAATATGGCCGACCGGGTTTTCCGCTCGGCGATGGCCGAGCTGTTTGATGACGTGGTGGATATCGCCCAGGTCATCAAGTGGCGGGAGATTTATGAGCAAATGGAGAGCGCCACCGACCGCTGTGAGGACGTGGCCAATGTCCTCGAAGGGGTAGCGCTGAAGCATGCCTGACGCCTCCCTCAGCCTCCTTATCCTGGTAATTTTCCTGGCCGTCGGCTTTGGTGTCGTCAACGGTTTCAACGACGCCGCCAACGCCATCGCCGCCGCCATCGGCACCCGCTCCCTCTCCCCGCGTAACGCGCTGATTATCGCCGCCGTGGCCAACTTTATCGGCGCCGCCACCGGAACCGCCGTCGCCCACACCATCGGCAAGGGTATCCTGATACCGGAAGCAATCACTTACACCACCCTGATCGCCGCCCTGGCCTCCATTATCGTCTGGGGAACGGTGGCCACCTGGATGGGTCTGCCGGTGAGCATCCACCACGGGTTTATCGCCGGGCTGGCGAGCGCCGGGATGGCTGTCGTCGGCTTTGACGCCGTGGTCTGGCATATAATGCAGCGGGTTATGGCGGCGGTGGTTATCGCCCCTTCGCTGGGTTTTCTGGGAGGTTTCGCGGTCATGGTCGGCCTGTACTGGCTGTTCCGTAACGTCGCTCCGGACCGGATACGCCGCAGCTTCGCCCGGTTACAAGCGCTCAGCACCGCCCTGATGGCCTACAGCCACGGTAAGAATGACGGCCAGATGCCTATCGGCGTGATTACCATGGGGCTGGTAATATACTACGGTGACGCCACCGTCTGGGACCGTCTCTCCCTGTTTAATCCGGACCTGTGGTGGGTGATCATAATATCGGCCCTGGCAATCAGCTCCGGTATGGCCCTGGGCGGCCAGAAGGTTATCAAGACGGTGGGCATGAGGATGACGACCCTCCGCCCTATTCACGGCTTCACCACCCACCTCGCCGCCGCCTCCGTCATCGAAACGGCCTCGCAGCTGGGCATCCCGGTGAGCACCACCCACTGCGTGACTGCTTCGGTAATGGGAGTAGGCTCTACCCGCCGCTTCTCGGCGGTGCGCTGGGGAATCGCCGGCAACATCATCACCGCCTGGGTTTTGACCTTCCCCATCTGCGGCGCCCTCGGCTACGCCTTCACCCTTCTGCTGCAAACGATTATGTAGGCCGGCTAGAGGGAGATTTCCGGCCGGTTGACCCGGCATTTCTCGGCGGTAATAATAGCCCCGATATCGGAGACCGCCCGGTCGATTTCATCCCGCCGGCTGTGGACTACGTAGTCGAAAAACGACGCCTGCTCCAGTTCGCTTTCCGCCGTCCGGGTACGCAGGGCGAGGTCAGCATCCGATTCAGTATCCCGGTTTTTCAGCCGGAGCATAAGTTCGTCCATGGAGGGCGGCATCAGGAAGATAAACACCGCCTGAGGCAGAATTTTCTTGAAAGTGGCCGCCCCCTGGATGTCAACCTTCACCACCGTATCCCGGCCACTGTCCAGTGCCTGTTTTACCGGCGCTCTTGGTACCCCGTAGCCGTTACCGTAGACTTCCGCCCATTCCAGCAGTTCATCCGCTTTCACCATGGCGCGGAATTTTTGCCCGGAGATAAAGTGGTAGTCACCCCCGTCCCTTTCCCCGGCACGCCGGTGACGGGTGGTGACAGTGGTAATGTATTCAAGGGGGTATTGCCGCTCCTTCATCCGGCTTAAAACGGCGTCTTTACCCACCCCGGAGGGGCCGGAAAGAACCAGCAGCAGCGGCCTGGTTGGCCGGTCAGCCAGGGACCGGTTTTTAGAACTCATCCGTTTCGTCGCTTGGCTCCGGCTTTAACACCGGGTTCACCCGGCTCGTTTGCAGCCTGCCGGATATCGTCTCCGGGGCAAGCGCCGCCAGGATAATATGCCCGCTGTCAACGAAGATGACCACCTTGGTCCTTCTGCCGTTGGTCATATCAATCAACATCCCCTTGCTTCGCCCTTCCTGAATCGTCCGCTTGGTGGGCGCCGAGTTTGGTGCTGCCATAGCGATAACCCTGTTCATGGCGACGATATTTCCGAATCCGATATGAATCAGTTCTACATCCAACACTATCACCTCAGCATATTATTTGAAGAACCCTCTCCAAGCTTGATAGATGGGCGCCAGTCTGTTTCAAGAACGTTGACAGGCTGATAACAGCCGCAATTTATTCCCTAACCTATCATTTGTCTCCGGCCGTTGTCAAGCAATAAAAGCCGGTGCCCGCCAGTGCCGCTGTCCACCCCTTTGATTAATGGCCGGCCATTAATTTCTAAACTTAAAAAACGCTTGCAAAGATGGCTGGCCTGTGTTATGATTGGGGTTGACCTTAACAATTTGTAATCTGTAGCCAGATAAAGCCTCTTGGTGGTTTGAGCGAGGTGGCACCACCCGTTCCATCCCGAACACGGAAGTGAAACGCCTCAGCGCAGACGATACTGAGGGGGCGACCCCTTGTGGAAAATACGCCACTGCCAAGAGGCTTTTCTATTCTCTTAAATCTTTTGACTCCGTTTCCTGATTGCCTTATACTGTTATTAGTGGCACCATTCACGAGATAACAAACTCTAGGGAGAGAACATGGCTAGTAGATTTGAAAAGTTTTCCGAACGGGCCCGACGGGTCCTCACCATAGCTCAAGAAGAAGCGCGGCAACTCAACCACAACTACATCGGCACGGAGCATATCCTGCTCGGCTTATCACGCGAAGAGGAAGGCATTGCCGCCAAAGTCCTCACCAACCTGGGCGTCAGCCTGGGTAAAATCCGCTCCGCCGTGGAATTCATCAGCAGCGGCAGAGACCGCCCCGGCACCGGGGACACCGGCCTCACCCCACGGGCAAAGAAAGTAATCGAACTGGCCATTGACGAGGCACGTCAGCTCGGCCACAACTATATCGGTACCGAACACATCCTGCTGGGACTGCTCCGTGAAGGAGAAGGCGTTGCCGCCGGCGTGATGGAAAGCCTCGGCGTCACCCTGGATAAGGCGCGCACCGAGGTCACCCAGGTCCTCAGCCAGGGCACCACCCGAGCCAAACCAACCCGTACGGCCAGTCGCACCCCCTCCCTGGACCAGCTTGGCGCCGATCTCACCGCCGCCGCCCGGGCAGGCAAACTCGACCCAGTCATCGGGCGCACCAATGAAATTGCGCGCGTCATCCAGATACTCAGTCGCCGCACCAAGAATAATCCGGCGCTCATCGGCGAACCGGGCGTCGGCAAGACGGCCATCGTCGAAGGACTGGCCCATCGCATCGTCTCCGGCGACGTTCCGGAAACGCTCCAGAACAAGAGGTTAATCGCCCTCGACATGGGTTCACTGGTCGCCGGCACCAAGTACCGCGGCGAGTTTGAAGAACGGGTGAAGAAGATAATCGAAGAGATAAAGAACGCGGGCAACTGCGTCCTGTTTGTTGACGAATTCCACACCATGGTCGGTGCCGGGGCCGCCGAAGGCGCCGTTGACGCCGCCAATATCCTCAAGCCGTCCCTCGCCCGCGGCGAACTCCAATGCATCGGCGCCACCACCCTGGACGACTACCGCAAATACGTCGAGCGTGACGCCGCCCTCGAACGCCGTTTCCAGCCGGTGCTGGTTGAAGAGCCTTCCCCCGATGACACGCTGGAAATTCTGCGCGGCATCAAAGAACGATATGAAGAACACCACCGCCTGACAATCAGTGAAGAAGCTCTGGAAGCGGCCTCCACACTGGCTTCCCGGTATATAACCGACCGCTTTCTGCCCGATAAGGCAATCGACCTGATTGACGAAGCGTCTTCCCGGGTCAGGATTCAGTTCCAGACGATACCCGTACCACTGAAGGAAGCCCGGCAGGAGGCGGACAACGTCCGCAAGGACAAAGACGCCGCCCTGGCCACCCAGAAGTACGACTATGCCGGTGAGCTGCGCGAACACGAGCTCGAACTCCAGGAAAAGATAAAGACGCTGGAGGAAGACTGGCACGCCGTGCAGGGCCAGGACAAGCCCGTGGTCAGCGCCGAAGATATCGCCGTAGTGGTCAGCATGTGGACCGGTATTCCGGTGGTGCAACTGGCCGGTGAAGAGACCGCCCGCCTGCTCAATATGGAAGAGGTGCTGCACGAACGGATTATCGGGCAGGACGAGGCCATCACCACCATCTCCAAGGCCATCCGGCGTGCCCGGGCCGGCATTAAAGACCCCCGGCGGCCGATAGGCAACTTCATCTTCCTCGGCCCGACCGGCGTCGGTAAAACCGAACTGGTCAGGGCGCTCTCCGAATTTATGTTCGGCAGTGAGGATACGCTGATTCGACTCGACATGTCCGAGTTTATGGAAAAATTCGCCGTCTCCCGCCTCGTCGGCGCCCCTCCCGGGTACGTCGGCTATGAGGAAGGCGGCCAGCTCACCGAGGCTGTCAGGCACAAGTCATATTGCTGCATCCTCCTTGACGAGATTGAAAAAGCCCACCCGGACGTCTTTAATCTCCTCCTCCAGATATTCGATGACGGCCACCTGACCGATGCCAAAGGACGCCGCGTTGACTTCCGCAACAGCATCATCATCATGACCAGCAACGTGGGCGCCGACCTGATTCGAAAGGGCACCGTCCTCGGCTTTACCTCCCGCAGCGACGAGGTAAAAAACGAGGAGCAGGCTTATGACAAGATGAAGGAAAACCTGCTCGGCGAATTAAAGAAGACTTTCAAACCCGAATTTCTCAACCGGGTGGACGGCGTGGTCGTCTTCCGCTCCCTGGACAAGGAACAGATACGGCAAATCGTCGACCTGATGCTGACCTCGGTAATCCGGCAGCTCAAGGAGAAGGGTATCGACCTGACGGTAACCGAACCCGCCAAGGACTTCCTGGGTGAAAAGGGCTACGACAGCGTCTTCGGCGCCCGTCCGCTGCGGCGCGTTATCCAGGACATGGTGGAAGACAAGCTGTCCGAAGATCTCCTGCGCGGCAAGTTCCAGTCCGGAGACACCGTCGTCATTGACCTCGAAGGGGAGGAGATTGTGGTTAATCCCACCCCGGTCGGGGCCTTGCTCGGAGAAGATAAATAGTTTATAATGGCACACGGGCTGCGTCTGTCAGAGCATTTCAGGGCGGTGGTAACAGGATAAGAGAGACAACCGCCCTTTTTGTTGGCCGCCGGGCGCTCAAACGGCAGAAATTAAATCGGCCAGAAAGGGACCTGAAAATTGGCACAGGAAAAAGTTGAAGTTCCCATCACCGGCAAGATTATCAGCATCGACGTCAAAGAAGGCGACCAGATTGAAGAAGGTGACGTCATTTGCCTGCTCGAATCGATGAAAATGGAAAATCCCATCATGAGCCCGGTGGCCGGCACCGTTACCCAGGTCTCCGTCACCGCCGACCAGTCAGTTCAGCCCGGCGACGTTATTGCCGTTATCGAATATTAACTTGACCAGCGGCGCACCCGGGCCGTACTCGGCGGGCGCCACGGCCGGCCTTTCAGGATAATATGGTTCCTGATTCAGCGGGTGCTGTCGCCGGTTTTTCGGAGTAAAATGGTTCTGAGATCAATTTTATTTGCTCTGGCTACCTACGGGCTGATGGCCGTCATCGCCTTCATGGTGGCCGTGATCATTAAAGTCATTGCCATGATTGTCCAGCGCGCGGATAAAAAGGCCGCCGCAAATAAAGCCAACTCATAGATTGGGAGATTATCACCGTATATGATGTTTTTGCAGGTCTTTCAGGGACTGTACACTTTTTTCGTCACCGCACCGGAAATAGCTTTCGGCAGACTGTTCCTGATACTGCTCGCTTTCCTCTTCATCTTCCTGGCTTACCGTAAAGTCCTGGAACCCCTCATCATGCTGCCCATGGGGGTGGGGATGCTGGCGGTAAACGGCGGCCTGATGATGATGGAAGCCGGCCAACTGGGTAACCTCTTCCTCAACCCTATGGCCAGCAATGTCGAAGAGCTGATGTATTATCTGCAAATCGATTTCCTGCAGCCGATTTACACCTTCACTTTCAGTAACGGCCTGATTGCCGTTCTCGTCTTTATGGGCATCGGCGCCATTACCGATATTGATATCCTCCTCGCCCGGCCGTTTATGAGCCTTTTTCTGGCCGTCTTCGCCGAACTGGGCACCATCGCCACCCTGCCCATTGCCATAGCCATGGGACTGCCGCCGAATGAAGCGGCGGCGATTGCCCTGGTGGGCGGTGCCGATGGCCCGATGGTCCTCTACGGCTCCCTCCTGCTGGCCAGAGACCTCTTCGTGCCCATCACCATCGTCGCTTACGTCTATCTCGGTGTCTGCTACGCCGGTTATCCCATCCTCGCCCGGATTATCCCCAAGAGACTGAGAGGCGTTGAAATGGATTACCGCTCCATACCGAAGGTATCCCGGGGCGCCAAGTTCACTTTCAGCATCGTCATGGTCAGTTTCCTGTGCCTGCTTTTCCCGGTGGCGGCACCCCTCTTCGCGGCTTTCTTCCTCGGTCTGGCGATTAAAGAGGCCGGCGTCATTCGCTATGTCGAGTTCCTGTCCGGACCGCTCCTCTACGGGGCAACCTTATTCCTCGGCTTCACCCTGGGCGCCCTGCTCGGCGTGGATATCATTCTCAACCCCAAGGTAATGCTCCTGCTTATCCTCGGCGTCATCGCGCTGACCCTCTCGGGGCTGGGCGGAATTGCCGGCGGCCTGATATACGCCAAATTTTCCAAAGAACCCTTTAACCCCCTGCTGGGCATTGCCGCCGTCTCCTGCGTGCCGACCACCGCCAAGGTGGCCCAGAAGTGCGCCGCAGCCGCTAACCGAAAGGCCATGATCCTGCCCTTCGCCATGGGCCCCTGCGTGGCCGGGGTGATTACCACCGCCATCATCGCCGGTATCTACATCAGCGGGCTTAGTCTGCTCACCGGTTAGGGCTGCCTTAGTCCCGTTTCCCGCCGTCCGGTCATTTTTGTATCTACATCGGCGGGCTGCGCTTATTCACCGGCCAGGTCTTCTTTAGTGCCATCTCCCACTGTCCGATCACTATTCAAAATTTGCCTTATCGGGCAAAATCGGTTAAAGTCATCCAGTGAGTAAATCGTCTAAAAAGGCTGTTTTTATCTGCCAGCAGTGCGGCCGGGAGAGCCTGAAATGGCTGGGACGCTGTCCCGACTGCCAGCAGTGGAACACCTTCGTTGAGACCGTGGTGACGCCGGCGTCATCATCACGCCCCCTCTCTCCCCTCGAACCCCCACGGGAGCTTTCCCGGGTGACTCTCCAGACCGCCGACCGTTCCCCCCTGCCCCTCCCCGAGTTCAACCGCGTGCTCGGTGGCGGTATCGTCGCCGGCTCCCTGGCGCTCATCAGCGGCGACCCCGGCATCGGCAAGTCCACCCTTTTACTGCAGGCGGCGGCGGTCATGGCCGGAGGCAAAGGCACCGTCCTCTACGTCACCGGCGAGGAAACCCTGCACCAGATAAAGCTCCGCGCCGAGCGCCTCGGTCTGGACGGCGAGGGACTTTTCCTGCTCGCCGAAACCGACCTCGAAATTATCCTGCACCAGATTGAACAGCTTTCACCACGCCTGGTGGTCATCGATTCCATTCAGACAATAGCCTCACCGGATCTGGATGCCGCCCCGGGCAGCATCACCCAGGTCAGGGAGTGCACCCTGAAGCTGATGCGCCAGGCAAAACTGAGCGCGGTACCCGTTTTTATCGCCGGCCATGTCACCAAGGACGGCTCTATCGCCGGGCCGCGGGTGCTGGAACATATCGTAGACGTCGTTCTCTACCTGGAAGGGGAACCATTCAGCGCCTACCGCCTGCTCCGCTGCATCAAAAACCGCTTCGGCTCCACCAACGAGGTGGGTATCTTCGAGATGAAAGAGAAGGGGCTTATCGAGGTCAGCAATCCGTCGCTGGCTTTCCTCTCCCAGCGTGCCAGCGATGCCGTCGGTTCGGCGGTCGTCCCCACCCTGGAAGGCAGCCGCCCCCTGCTCGTCGAGATCCAGGCGCTGACCACCGCCACCAGCTTTGGCTTACCCCGCCGCACGGTGAACGGGGTTGATTATAACCGCCTGCTCCTGGTGACGGCCGTGCTCACCCGGCGGGCCGGCCTGAAGCTGGGCAGCCAGGACATTATCGTCAACGTGACCGGCGGACTTAAAATCGGCGAGCCGGCAGCTGACCTGGGTATCGCCCTTTCTATTGCCTCCAGCCTGCGCGACACAGGTATCGCCCCCGGCCTGGTGGCGGTGGGAGAACTGGGGTTGAGTGGTGAAATCAGGGCCGCATCCCAGCTCGACCGGAGGGTGGCCGAAGCCGCCAGGCTGGGCTTCAAACGCTGCCTTGTGCCGAATAACAGCCCCCGCATCGCCCCCCTGCCCGGCATCGAGGTGGTGCCGGTGAGTACCCTGCGGGAAGCTATCGCCCTGGGATTGGCAAAAAATAAAATCAGCCAGCCGGTTTAATATGAAAAATTTTTGCAAAATATTACCGGCAACTTTAATTGACTCAATATGAAAAATATTATCGCCAGGATTAACCGGCTCGATAGGAATACTTACCGGCGGCTCGTCCCCGCCCTGGCCATCGCCGTTTTCGCCCTGTCTTTCCTGAGCGCCGCCCCGGCTGAAGCCGGCTGACCGGCCCCGGTTTTCAAGCTGACCGTGAATGTCAGCCCGGAAAACAGCGGCGAGGTGGATTTCGGCGGCGCCCGTCCCACGGCTTACCCCTTTTCCACCGGTCTGGATAACGGCACCGAGATTGACTTTACCGCCGTACCTTCTTTCTGGTACCGCTTCACCGGCTGGAGCGGCGACCTTGAAGGCGCCGAAAACCCCTCCCGGGTCGTCATCGATTGTGAAAAAGAAATCACCGCCCACTTTGCCCTTAACTGGCTGTTGATTGGCGGGCTGGCCGGCAGTCTGGCAGTGGCCGTGTTTCTGGTTGTCGTCCTGGTTATCCGGCGCAAATAGCGTCCGGCGCCAGGCTCCCCCCGGTACTAGTTTTCTTCGCCCTCCGGTTTTACCGAACAGAAGCCCTGGCTGGGTATCACGCAGACAAAGCGCAGAGGGTCGGGGCCGAGACTGACGAAGCAGTGGCGCTCGTCGGCGGGGATGAAGACGACGCTTTCCTGCCCAATCTCTCTTTCCCCCTGCCTGCCATGCACCACCCCTTTCCCTGAAATAACGTAAACTTCGTGCTCCCAGGGGTGGGAATGGGACGGCGTTGAACTGCCCGGCCTGACTTCGAAGACGCGCATGGTGAAGTTGGGCGCCCCGTCCTCGGCGGTGATAACCTCGCGCATGACCGCTCCGGGCACTTCTTCTTTTGGTTCGACTTCAAGATAACCGCCGAGTACTTTCATCAGGTAACCTCCGGGTTATTCTCTTTCTGGTATTTTGCGGTGGCCCTGGTCTTCATGCCACCCCTCTCCCGGTACTCCGCTTCCACTGTCATGGAGGCTGGCGCCAGTAGCGAAACCAGGTCCTGCAGAATACGGTTAACGGCGTGTTCCTGCAGGATGCCCACGTTCCGGAAAGAGGTCAGGTAATATTTCAGCGATTTCAACTCAATCAGGGACCGCTCCGGGACGTAGCCTATCACCAGGCGGGCAAAATCAGGCAGGCCCGTCCAGGGACAAACGAAAGTGAATTCCTCCGTCTCGTAGACCACTTCCGTGGCCGACTCAGGGAACCCGAACGGAATCGCTTCCAGCACCGCCACGTCGATGGCGGTTTCGGTATCTATGTCATAGCGTTTCGAAGCGTATTTGTCTACTGGCAACGTGTCGTCCCTCCACCCCGCCATTTTAACACTATATGAAAGCTGGCGCTATTAAGAGAGTGGTATGGGATTCTTTTTAGGGGGTTGACAAATATTCGTATCGGACTATAATTATACCGGTTAATAACAGCCACATAAAGGAGGTAGTACCATGTATGCGTCATTGACTACGTATAAAACCGCACCCGGTAAACGCGCCGAGATGGAAGGGCTGGCCAACAAAATATACCCGGTTATGAAGGGTATGAAGGGCTTCAGGAGCGTTGTGTATTTTGGCGATTCTGATAACAACGAGTACGGCGGCTTTTATATATGGGAAACGAAAGAAGACCTGGACGCGGCGTACGACCTGATAAAGCCCAAATTACAGGAGATGCTTGGCCCGCTGGCTGTTGAGCCGCCGGTTCGCAAGGTATTTGAAGTCTTCGAGCCGTAAACTTAAACAAGCTCAACACGAAACTCAATAGTTTTGTCATTGAAATCCCGTTCAAGCCGGAATGGGGCAGAATATCCGGAAACGGGAGAACCGTCGGTTGGTGATGCCGTTTTAAAGCGTATTTGTCCACTGTCACCGGTTGTTTCCTCTTCCCCGACATTCTAGAACTATTTGAAAGCTGACGCTATTCTGGGGGTGTGGTGAGACTCCCATTAAGAGGAGGGTCGTGTTAAGTGTTATGTATAGCTAATCTGGAATTTCAAAGTAAGCCTTGAATCTCTTC
>CBDUSH010000032.1:0-15802 GCA_965369965.1 uncultured bacterium
CAGAGGTAACGGGGGCATATTTTCCAGCAGGTCCGGGGCGGCAGCGCCGGGCTCTGGTATCACAATCCCACCGGTCGCGGGTAGTTCTTCAGAAGCGTCAGTTGATGACGGTGGTGATGGAGAGGCAATAACCTTTTTTTTATGAATACGTGTCTGCCACCAGTTAAAGCGCTTTTTCAGGCCGGCTATCAGAGAGGCAGGCCGGTTCGGGCTTGCCGGAGCAGTGGCAACCTTCTCTTCTGGCACGGCCGGCGCCGGCGCGCGGACGATATTCGTTTTGGGAGCAGCTACCGGAGCGGAGAGACCAGCAATGGCGGCGACGATAGCTCCCATGATAGCAATACCGATATATATACCTACCAACATGTCTAGCATCTCATCTTCATCTCCTCAGGCAGCAATGCCGCTAAACATCATATCGACAACGGGAGGGATATAAATTATGGTGGCTCCCGATATAAGCAGAGTCATGGCCAGATAAGCGGAAAGTTTGTAAATATGTCCTCCGTCCGTTGAATAAACGGCAAAGGCATTGGCCAGCGCCAGTACGATGACAATGATGATTATCATAACATACAACATGCTTAGCTCATCCGAAGTACCGCTATAGATACCGAACGAAGGCATATCGGACATGGCTCCTGGGTCGTCCACATCTGCTGATATGGACTGAATAAGCGTAGAGAAGGAAAAGAGCGTCCGGTAAACAAAGATAACCAACAGGGTCACCACAGCATGCATGACCATCGACAACCACAGGATCCCGTTGGCAATAAGCCCTCTTTTTTCCCGGAGGAGGGCTATTTTCACGGCAAAGTTACTGGCGTCATTACCCACTCTCTCCGGCTCACCGCCAAGCATAACGCCATCCCGGAAAATGCGTACACTCCGGGTTACCTGCTCCGAGCCGGTCTCACCGACAAATCTGTCCCAGCAAAGGATGGGGTCCATCCCGGCCAGCAGTCTGGTGTAAAGCAGGTTGATTTCGTCTTTAAGTGTGCCCATGGAGCGGAAATCAAGGCGCCCCATAGCTTCTTTTACGGTTGCGCCGATTGCCTGGCTCACCCCGCCGAGAGAACGAAGCAGACCGGCAATTTCAGTATCCCGCTTATATATTTTCCTATCATCGATCCAGCTGACTATCCCCAGGGGGATGAGAAAGATACCGATGACAATCAGGGACCAGCCAATATCGGCTTTCAATGCGAGCAAAACAATGACGATAACTCCGGCCGGAGGCAGCGTAATTTTTACCAGAGCCCTGGCCAGATTTTGCTCTTTAGAGCGGTGGGGCAGGGTATGGTTTTTTCTCTCTTTGGGTGCTGCGCGGTATATCAGCCAGGAGCCGGTAATGGTCACCACGATAGTGGCCATCATCAGCGTGAGGAGAAAGGCGGGTGAAACATTTCCAATCATGAGCGTAACCACGGCCATAACGGTAACGATAGCCGCGGTCATAATCAGAGCGATATAAGCATCCGTCCATTTGCCGAGAATATCCAGGCCTCGTTCGTAGCGGTCACCATAAGACTCGGAAAAAACCTGTGATTCCCGTTCCAGGAAGACAGCGATGTCTTCTCCGGAGGCGAGAGCCCCGGACAGGCGAAGCAGCAGTGCTTTAACCTCCGGTTCTTTGGTCAGTTGTCCGACGATATTGCACGCCTCGGCATAGTCATGATTAAATGCTTTGGCTACAAACGTGACTCTCTTAAAATAACTTGCCGAAACATAGGGTAACTTGGCCGCATGCTCAAAGAGGCCGCTCCGGGATATACCGGAGGTGGCAATAGCCGCCATGTAGGTTAACTGGCAGAAGAAGTCCATATCCAGGAGATCCATGTTTTTGGAATTCTGCTTTGCAGGCTTATCTTCCTTGGCTTTTGCCCAGAATTTATACCATTTCATTCTAGAATAGTCCTTCTCGCTGAGCCTTGCCCAGAACATCCAGGATTTCATAGAAACCGGTAATTCCCTCTTCCAGGTGCAGTTTGGATAAAATCTTGGCCCGCTTTTCCAGCTCGGCATATATCCGCGCTTTTTTACGACTGGGAATACCCATTCGAGGGGCGATGATATGCTCCAGAATGTGGCTGGTCATATAGCCGGTGAATTCAAAAGTATCGGTAGTCTCATTCCAGTGAAAACTCTCCAGGAAGGAAAACGAGTCAGTGGCCGAGTCATAGCCGGTGATTTCAGCAATGCCGGTTACTCTCCGGCCCATTTTGCCAGTGGGAAGCTTAACCATACTGGTAAGTATGACAATATTGAGATTATCAACGTAGCTTTTGGGCACCAAGATGGGTGCGCCGGTAATGCGCTGAATAAGTTTCTCAACTGAGGCGGCATGGAAAGTGGCCATAACCGAGTGGCCGGTCTGCATGGCCTGAAAGGCGACGTTCCCTTCCGGACCTCGAATCTCACCAACTATTATCTCGTCAGGCCTCTGCCGTAAAGCCGCCTTGAGCAGGTCAAACATGGTTACCGCGGTGGTGTCTTCCATCTTGGTGGTCTGCACGACCTCTCTTACCCAGTTTTTATGAGGCACCTGTAATTCAGGGGTATCCTCAATACTGACAATCTTGGCCATGGGGTGAATGAAAGTGGTCAGGGCATTCAGCATGGTCGTTTTCCCCGAGGCCGTCTCCCCGGAGACAAAAAGGTTCATCCCATTACCAATCGCCAGGGACAGGTAGGCCAGCATCTGGTAATTAAGGGTGCCGAAGTCAATCAGCTCGAATATGGATACCGGTGTCCCGCTGAACTTACGGATGCTGAAATTGGAGCCCCGGATGGAGACTTCGCGCCCGTAGACGATATTTATTCGGGAGCCGTCAGGGAGAGTAGCGTCAACTATCGGGGCTTTAAAGGTAATCGGCTTCCTGACCCGCTCTGCCAACCAGAGCACGTACCCGTCAACTTCCTCTAAGGAAGAGAAAGTTACCGAGCTCTTCAGACTGCTGAAGATTTTATGCTCAACAAAGATGTGTCCGAGGCCGGAACAACTAATATCCTCGATATAGGGGTCGGAGATAAGCGGCTCAAGACGGGCAAGGCCAAGCTTATCACGTAAAAACTGATACCGGATGGCTCTAAACTCGTCTCTGGTGACTTTGCGTTTAACGATTCGTCCACCGTCTTTACGAAAATGACTGAAGAGGGCTTCTGAGAAGCCGGGCTCGGGGTGGTCATCCAGAGTGGTGACCTGGTCCACATACTCAAGGAACCGTTTTGCCCGGTCTTCACCCGACTCGATGCGAGCGAGCTGACCGCGCAAGTCGATCAGTTTCAGGTCAATCTCATCCATCAGAGGATCAATCTCCATAGATAGAGTCGGCTCTATCGGGATGTAGCTGGTCCGGGCATCATCGGGGTTGTGCAGGATGTGAATGAAGATATCGGCATTTAGGGACGGGTAAATAAGGTTGGGCTTTTTTTCATCACTCATCTTCCGGGATAACTCAGGATAATACTGAGGTATGCCCACTTCGGAAATGGGCACCATATGGAGATAATCGAGGAGATGGGGATTTCTTTCCGTAACCTCTTTCAACGGCTGAGGTAATTTCTGGTAGAAATCACAACCGGAGATTCCCAAGTCATGGTCATCCACTTTATTTTCCCTGGAGAAAGGCAATACTATTTCGGACACAGTAACAGCCCCCTATCTTGAAAGGTTAAAAAAGTCCTTCTTGCTGAGCTTTACCCAGAATATTGAGTACCTCAAAAAAATCGGTGACTCCCTCTTGATGCAGTCTGGCTAACACTTTAGCCCGTTTTTCCAGCACGGCATATATCCGTTGCTTTTTATTACCGGGAATACCCATGATAGGGGCAATTTTGTGTTCCAGAATATAACTGGTCATATAGCCGGTATAGTCAAACCGGTCAATTTCGCCATCCCAGCGAAAAGTCTCGATTATATTAAAGGAGCCCAAGGCTGAGTCATAGCCTACAATTTCGGCAATGGAAGTTACCCTCCGCCCTGTCTTACCGTTGGTGAGTTTGACGGTACTCATCATAATGGCAACGTTCAGGTTATCAATATAGGTCAGGGGCACCGAGATAGGAGCGCTGGTCATACGCTGAATAAGTTTCTCTACCGAGGCGGCATGAAAAGTGGACATTACCGAGTGCCCGGTCTGCATGGCCTGAAAAGCAATGGCGCCCTCCGGGCCGCGGATCTCCCCCACCATTATCTGGTTTGGCCTCTGCCGTAAGGCGGCTTTAAGCAAGTCAAAAGTACCGATCGCTCCCGTGCTATCGTCCGTTTTGGTAGTCTGCACCACTTCCCTGATCCAGTTTTGATGAGGTACCTGCAATTCGGGGGTATCCTCAATGCTTACTATCTTGGCGACGGGAGACATGAAAGTGGTCAGGGCGTTAAGCATGGCCGTCTTTCCCGAGGCTGATTCTCCGGCGACAAAGACGTTCATCCCGCCGCCGACAATCAATGAAAGATAGGCCAGCATCTCGTAATTAAGAGTACCGAAGTCAACCAGATCGAAGATAGACAGCGGCGTCCCGCTAAATTTACGGATACTGAAATTGGAGCCTCGTCTGGAGACATCCCGTCCATAGACGATGTTGATGCGGGAGCCATCGGGAAGAGTGGCATCAGCAATGGGGCTCCGAAAGGTAACCGGCTTTTTTATCTGTTCGGCCAGGCGCAGGACGAACAGGTCAATCTCTTCAATGGTGGGAAAGGTTATCGAGCTTTTCAGACCTTTGAAGATTTTATGCTCAATGAAAATATGTCCGATACCGGAGCAGCCGATATCCTCGATGTAAGGGTCAGTGAGTAAGGGGTCAAGGACACCGAGACCTAACTTGTCCCGGACAAAGAGGTATTTGATTCCCTCCAACTGGCGCTGGGTAACGCTGACTTTAGCCGGCTGGGCGGCATTTTTCCGGCTGAAACTAAAACGCCGGCCGCCAGGGTCAGGGGTGGGCTGGTCCTCCAGGGTAACCATCTGGTCAATGTAGGCGAGCAGTTGCTTTTTTTTGTCTCCTTCAGAATCAAACTCAGCGAGCCTGTCGCTCAGTTCAATGCACATTGTCTCTATTTCGGCCACCAAAGAGTCAAGGTCCATGGTCAGGGTGGGCTCAACCGGGATATAATAATGCCGGCTGTCTTTGAAGTCAACCATGATATGAATGAAAATACCATCGCCTGCGGGGTAAATAATATTCGGCTCTCTGTTATCGCCCATTTTTCTGGTTAACTCAGAGTGATACTGGGGAATGCCCACCTGAGAGAAAGGTATCAGGCACAGGTAGTCAAGGAGGTGAGGATGCTTTTTGGTAGCTTCCTGTAATGATTTGGGCAGCTCCCGGTAGACATCATCCGTAGAGCGTTTCGTATCATCACTGGTTTCTCTATTAAAGGGTAATGTTATTGTTACCATCAGGTCTGTCCTATACGAATCAGATTATAGCCGGAAGGGGATATCATGCCTTTGCCCGGGACATGGGCATAATCTTCATGCCTATTTCCGGTTCAACGTCAAAGGTAAGGATATTGCCGGTGCTCTGGGCCGCCCCCCTTATCTTGGCGACTTCAAGGGTTTTAACCAGCTTGTCACCGATTTTCTCAATAAGCAGCTTGAAATGAGCATCACAAATAGAACGGATGCGAATCAGGAAATCCTGCTCAAAAGCATAGGTATGGGTGACGTTGATAATCGTTCTGCCTTTATCACACAGATTCTTGCAGTGCTCAAAGTAGGCCAGGGCTTCCTCTCCGCCGGAGTTGGTGACAATGGGAGTCACCGAGTCTACGATGGCCAGTTGATGAGTATCGTGCTTTTCCATAGACTCGAGGATGACTCCAAAAGCGTCTTTGGGACTTGATTTGAGCTGGGACGATTTCATGTTGTATACCAGCAGCCGGCCCAGCAGCAGGTGGTCAAGAATACCCAGCCCGAGGCTGTCCATCTGAGGAATAAGGCTTCTTACCGTGTTCTCAGTGGTGAAAAGAAGAACGTTGAAGTCATTCTTTAAGGAGCCCCATATCATCTGCTGGCAAAGTACCGACTTACCCGCATCCGATTCACCTTCAATGAGAATGAGGGAGCCTTTAGGTACGCCTCCCCCCAGTTTTTTGTCTATCTCAGCGTGACCGGTGGATATGATATCTTTCCTAGATTCATCTTCCTCATCCATCATTGGTGGTGGCATCTCATTCTCCTACTGATATCATTGTCTGGTTACCAGGCATTCTGATGTGACCCCATTAGGAGTGGACATGGTTATTCGTCCGGTTTTTCCCTGGGCTATTTCCGGGTTAAGGTTAAGAATAATTTCCATCGTTTCTCCCGGGTTAAGTATGTTGGGGTTAAAAACTTCGGCCAGGGTGGTATTACTCGATAAATAAATCCCACTTACCGTCCATTCGTTATTTCCCGGAGTGGCGTTCTCCGTATAGGTAATATAAACGGCGGCGGTATCCTGGCGCTGGGCAAGGACGTCCCAGTGCGAGAAATCAGCCAGGTCAGTCTGGCCTTGATTGGCCGCCATTAAATTAATATCGCCGCCGGTATAGTTCCCGGACAGGGCCAGCGTAACTTCGGTCTGCCTGATGCTGCTGGCCTGCCGCTCCATCTGTTTCCATGAATCGACGACGGTATTTGCTGACTGGAAAGCACCCAGTGTCATGGTCGCTACGCTGATTATGATGATAGCAATGGATACTACAGAAATTAGCGCCGTTTCCATTATTAATCCACACTAAAAATTGTCTGGTCGGAAATCCCGTTAGGGATAACCATTTTGACAATATAATTTCCGGAGGTAAGGGACGAAACCGGTGTAATGGTTACCTTTACGGTAACCGACTGCTGCCACTGGCTGTGGCCCCCTTCGATTTGATAATCCCAATAAGGAGGAGTGCCGCCACCATAAGTCATTCGGCTGAAATCATCTTCCGGGCCGAAGAAAATATCACTGCGGCCGATATCAATTATCCGGGATGTGCCGACGTTTTTAACCCATAAGTAAACATCTGTCGAATTGTCGGTTACCTGGATGATATCAACCCGGCTTTCAATACGGTCACTTACCTTGCTGGCGGCGCTTCTGATGGCGCCGCTACTTTCGGTGATGGCCGGATAAATTCCGTTGAAAATAGCCATCGAGGCCACCACACCACCGATCATAAGTAAAACAGTAACAATTACTTTATCTATGGTCGTCCTCCTTGCAAAGAATATAGAGCATGGCTATTTCAGATTTATCATCCTTGCCCAAAAGGCCGGCAAGTTTATTGATTGAGGCCAGGTAGTCTTTGGTGGTTACTTTGGCGGTATATTCTCCCGGTGACGGTTTAATGAATTTGACCAGGACTTCCTTCAAGTCCGGAGTCAGGTAGCCCATCATTTCCGTAATATCGAGAATCGCCTCAGTCCTCTCACAACTATATATTTTTACAGTCTCTTCCACCCATTGAGCCAGCCCGGCGAGATTTTCCAGGTCTACTTTGCCTTTAGAACCATTATCAGTTTCCCCAGTCTGGAGGTGGGACTCCGGCATTATCTCAGACCGCCACATTCTCATCTTCTCAGGGGCGGAGTCTGTGCTGGCGGTCATCGCCATTTCATAGACCGGCTCTGGTTCATAGACCGGCTCTGGTTCGAGGGGTAGTTCAAATTCATTTACCGGCTCCGCTTCGCCGGTAGAATCAACTAATCCCAGCAACTCATCTTCAGGCTTATTTTCCGGTATCACCGGCGCCGGCTCTTCCACAACGGCCGGAGGCGGCTGATTGATAACGATAGTCGGGTTGCCGGCTACCTGGGAAGCATTATTGTTGAAAGGGTTCTCATTATTCAGGTAACTCTCTCTTAAGTCAAGCAGAACTGCCTGCACTTCGTTCTTTAGTATCTTAATTTCATCTTCCAGTTGAGTTACCTTGTCGTTGAGTTCCACCATATCGCCTCCGTTGCCTTCACCCCAGTGCCCCCGGAGAATTCTCCGGGGGCACTAAAGCCAATCATGTGTGTTGGACGAATCTTTAGCCAGCACCTTGCCTTGGCTTTGTTCGATGTTCTATTTCAGGTCGAGTACTGGTACTATGCTGCCGGGAGTAGTTCGCGCAATAGTAAGCGTCGCTCCGGTAGGCGGTATCACCTGAAGGGTGAATGTTTTATAAGTGCCGAGAGTAGCCGCAGCCGGTACGGTAATTGAACCGATGAACATTTCGTCACCCTCTAAGAAGGTGCTGGTTCCCCGCTCCGCGCTGTCACCGTGTATCGTCCAGGTGGCGGTGACATTTTCAGAATGGTCTTCATCATCAAAATAGTTGACGACGATGGCAGCCGTGTCCACCTTTGAGTTGGGGATGCTCAGACCAACCGCGAACTGGATCGTGTCCAGGGTAGAGTTATCAGAGCTGAGACCAAGCACGGAACCATTGACTTCCATGGTAGCCTGAGCCTGCTCGAGTCCTTTGTAGACCGTCTCTTTACCTCTTTCTGCCGAAAAGATGCCTGCCGAGAGGACACTGTAGGCCAGGACCGATGCCACGGTAACGAAAGCAATCAGGATAATGGCTGTCTCCAGGCCGGTCATCCCTCTCTGACGCCGGTGCAGGTTTTTTAAAGACCTGAAAAATTTGTGGTACATTTTTTTTCTCCTTTTTTTATTTTTTTATAGTTTATATAGACTGATGCCGGTTGTTTGGTCTTGTTGTCACATTCTTCTTTACCTCCACAACTGAGATTTCAATAATGTGGTATCCCGGTCAAACCAGGTTTTGGTCAGACTTTAACCGAGCCGGAAGACCACTGGCTTATTCCTCGTACTGCAGACAGTAATTCGTCACCGCTGCTGCCCGTGGCCAGGAGACCTGCGACGCCGGCTTTGACGGCCGGTGCCAGGTCACGAAAGATATTATCGGTAATGATTATGACCTGAACCGGTAGCCCTGCCTGCTTAAGCTCCCGAATGATCTCAATAGCCCTGGTACTGGAAACTTGATTGTCTACAGAAATAATTAGTATGTCAAAAGACCGCTTCTCAGCTTTGGTAATGATTTCCTTATCGCTGTTTGCCTTTCCACCCACTATGATGCCGGCTTCGCTGTCCAGCGTCTGTATAAGTTCCTCTCTCTTCGTATCGTTTTCGCTAAATATCAGCACGCGTATCTCTTCATTCATATAATTCTCCCAAGGTTTGAAAGTGGCGGTTATGGTATTCGTATCGTCCGCACCTGAATCAGGCATCGTACACCTCATCTATGCTGTGCCAAGACCGGCATGGTAACGAGAAGTGAAATAGCCGGGTTGGGAGCTTTACTTAAAATTAACACTTGCACATTCCAATTCTCACACACGATTACTATCACCGTAAGGACTGAGTGAACCAATAAAGAGAGCTAGGTAGGCGGACTTAGTTTAGTTTAAGCGGATAACCGGCACGGGTCGCTGGGTTCATGATAGTGACCTAGGCAAGTGAGAACTTCCGGAAAGCAGCTGATAGTAAGGCACGACGTTATTGATAATACCGCTGGTTCCGGCTCCACCAGCCGGAGTCCGGAAACAAAATGTTGGAGACGTAAAATACAGGGTGATTCGAGGATAACAAGTCCCGCGATATTTATCAGGTATTTATACTTGTGCCCCAAATTATTACGTTTTGTTTCTTCGTTTAGCGATACGATAGGGCTAGCAAGAAGAGAGAGGTAAACTGACGTGAGTAAAGAGATGAGATGGTTTTGCGCGTTCCATGCGGCTCTGGCAACGGGTGGTTCAAGATGCGGCGAACCGTTCCCACAAGATAGTGCCTGGCCATTACCCGTAAGTCATACGGAAACGTGTGAGACTAGACTTCCCGATGCATCAACGGGCTGGACAACCATGCTCGCTTTACAGAAGCTACTACAATATAGGTTCTCGGAAAACTGAGAACCACCGGTGATTTTACCCTGCCTGCCAAGTTCGGACACCGCTGTTGGATGGTCAGAGAACATTGTTTTTATCGGGTGCGTCTAATGACCCGAAGGGCAGAGTCAGCTAAAAACGCCTTTGCCGGAGCAACAGCAGAGCCACCAAAAATAACAGGGCAACCGACATAGCGCCGAGCAATATGACACCGGCGGTAACCGGCCAGCCGCCCTCCCAACCACCATCCCGTGACGGCGTGACCGGCAGCGACTTTTCGGTTGCCGTCTCTTCAGGCCCTGCGGTGACCTGGCTGCCCTGGACAGAGAGGTACTCATTTTCATTATTTGGCTCCGGAATGGGTACTGTATCCGGGGAGGGTGTGGTTACGGGTTGCGGAGCAGACGCCGTTGGGGGGAAGAGCCGAAGAACCACCAGCTTCTCATTACTCGTCTCGTCACTCTCCGCAATCTTATTTTGGAAGCCGGCAACGGCTTTAACGGCATGGATACCTTCCGTTTCATCAGCAACCCAGACGAATTCTCCGGTCGCCGTCGCGCCGGCGCCTAACCCATGAATTTCCGGGCGCCCCACCAAAAAGCCGTTAATGTAGATATGGACAGGGAAGGAACCAGTTCGGCGGCTGCCGTCGTTTCTAACGGCGACAGTAAGGGTAACCGAGTCGCCGACTGACGGATTTTCCGGTAACCAGGTTATATCCTGGACAAACAGATCAGGTGCCAGAAAAATGACTGTCTTTCCGTTGTTATCCTCATCACTCTCCGGGACGTCGTCTTCCGTATCGATCACTGCCCGGATAGAATGAGAACCTTCCGGAATAATCCAGGGAAACGTCACGGTCACATTGGCGCCGGCGGCTATTTCCGGAACCTCCAGATCGCCCATAAAAGTGTTGTCAATGTAGTAGCCGAGATAAGAGTAGCCGGCCTTATCACTGCCCTGGTTTCCGATTGTAGCGGTGCAAGTTACCTCGTTCCCGATTGACGGACTTTCCGGCGACCAGACGATATCCTCAACAACAAGATCAGGCGCCAGGGTAGATACCGTAACCTCCTTCACATTATTAGTTTCGTCACTCTCAATATTTCGGGTATTGGTGTCAGTAACTACTTTTAAGACGTGAGAGCCGGCCGCAGCATTCCAGGAGAAGGTTTTATTGGCCGATGCGCCCGCGTTCAACTGGTCGATATGGGTTGACCTCGAATAGGCGTCGTCGACATAGAAATCAACATAGGAATCGTCAGCCTTACCGGAGCCCTGGTTTTTAATGGTGACCGTGAAAGTCACCTTATCTCCGATGGATGGACTTGCCGGTGACCAGATGATAGCTTCAACAATGAGGTCAGGTGCGGCGGTACCCGGAAAGATGACTCTCTTCCAGTTATTGCGCTCGTTACTTTCCGGAATCTGAAATTCGGCATCGGCAATCGCTTTGAGGGTATACGGTCCGGCGCGGGCAGTCCAGGTAAATGTCTCAGTCACGCTGGTGGCGGCGGGTATTGCCGGAACATCATCCGTATCCATGAGAGAACCATTCATGTAGAAAGAAACACGGGATGCCCCGGCCCGGCTGCTGGCCTGATTATTTATTGTAACGGTAAAGGTTACCGTATCCCCGATTGACGGACTTGCCGGGGCCCAGGAGATATTCTGAATAATCAGGTCAGGAGTATCGGTTAAAAAGCTTATCGTCCTTTCATTATTGTTTTCGTCGCCTTCCGCCAGCTGATTGCGGGAGTCGGCAACCATTCGGATAATATGGGAGCCTTCCAGGGCGAGCCAGGTAAAGGTCATGTTGGCAGTGGCCCCGGAATCAATTGAGCTGACCCGCGAAGAAGTCAGGAGGGTATTATCCACATAAAAAGCCAGGTAGGAGTTGCCGGCTTTACCCGTGCCCTGGTTATGGACACCGACGGTAAAGGTTACGTTTTCGCTTTCTGCCGGATTTTCCGGGGACCAGGTTATTGATTGGACAGCGAGGTCGGGAAGAATGGTGGTGACGGTAACCTCCTTTTCATTATTGGTCTCGTCCTTCTCCGTGATATAACCTTCGCCATCGGCGACGGCTTCAAAGACATGGGAGCCTTCCAGGGCGGTCCAGGTAAAAGTCTGATTGGCCGTGGCGCCAGCGGCTAACGCCGGCACCTCTTTACTGCCTTTGAAAAGGTCATCCATATAGAAGTAGACGACGGAAAGGTCAGACTGAATGATGCTCTGGTTTTTCAGGATGACATCAAAGTTCACCGTGTCACCTTTTGATGGCTCTTCCGGAGACCAGGTTATGGTTTGGACGACCAGGTCAGGAGTGGCGGTGGTGAAGGTGACGGTTTTCATATTGTTGGTTTCATTAGCTTCGTTAACTTCATCAGTGGCATCAGCAACGACCCGGATAGTATGCGAACCGGCCTGGGCTTTCCAGAAAAAAGTCTTGGTGACGGTAACACCAGGGTCCAGTGAGCCTACCCCGGCGGTAGTCCGGTACACGTCGTCAACGTAAAAACCAACCCTGGAAGAGCCGGCTTTGCCACTGCCTTGATTCCTGATGGTCACGGTGAAAGTGATAATGTTTTTCAGTGACGGGTGTGCCGGTGACCAGGTGATGTCCTGAATGACAAGGTCAGGGGTAACGGGTAAAGCGGCCACATCATTTGCAACATTGGCCTTGCCGTCCCCTGGCTTCAGCGGCTGCTCCGAATCCGGGCCCGCCTGTGCAACGGCCCCCAAATTTACTATAGGAGAGCTAAATATTGCACCTGATATCGATGAACATCCGAGGGCGAATAGTATCGATGAAATTGCCGTGGCAATAAGAATACGTCTAATCATAGCTGTCTGTCAGCCTACTTTATACATCAGCATAGGTAAGGTTCAGCGTTCGCTTGAAGATATAATGGTTCAGGACTTTCCCCGGGCAGAAATAGTTTCCAAGCGAAACTGACGCCTAACATATCTTATCTATTGTGAGAACAGACGACTAGTTCAATAACGGCCAACATTATGGACTCTTCGGGTCAAACTGGCACTCACCGGGAATATCCTGAGCAAGATGCCTCATCCTTTTATTACTCCCAAAATATACAGGAGATGGTACCGGGCCTGGCTTACGTTCCTGTTACGGTATCGTCACGGGTCACGGAGGGCTCATACATGCGGAGAATAATGAGATGGGCGGAGCTGCCTTCATTGCGTAACTACCCGGCCGGTTAAAGCTCCGAGACAAGAAAACTTACCTCAGGAAACAAAAGAAGCAGAGTCGGTCGTCACATGGCGAAAACAGGTAAATTCAGAAATTGCTTTTCACCGATGCCACAGGTATAATCGAAGCCAGAATGAGAACGTTTCCCCGGTAAGTCATTCTGATTACGATGCGGAAAGGAGACAACGGATTATGGGTAGAAATGCCAGAGTTGGTCTGACCAGAGATTTTTTTGACGAGAAGGGTGTCTTCATGACACCCGACCCCGGTCTGACTTTACTGGACGACATGCCTTCCGTGGAATACCGGATGATTCCGGAGTTTTTAAAAGTGGTTACACCGGAGCAGGTTCATGACCTGGACATGGTGGTTAGTTTCCGTCCCCTGTGGCGACCGGAAAGTACCGCCGGTAACGACCAGCTTATCTCCATTCACCGGGGCGGGGTCGGCTATGAACGGTTGGATGTCCCGGCTTTGACCAGGGACGGTATCATGCTGTTTATTACTCCGGACGCCGTCCGGCGCCCGATGGCGGTTGTCTTCATGACCTTTATGCTGGCTTTAAACATGAGGCTTATCGACAAGAATAAGATGATACGGGAAGGGAAATGGGCGGAGCAGTATCATTACCAGGGCTACGGGCTGGAAGGCAGGACCCTGGGCGCCATCGGAGTCGGCAACATCGGTCACGAGATGTTTATGCTGGCCAAGCCTTTCGGTATGAAGCATATCGCCTACGACCCTTATGCCACCCCGGAAGCGGTCGCCGATGTTGACGTCAGGCTGGTAGACCTGGATACCGTTCTCACCGAGTCCGACGTTTTAACTATTATCTGTCCCCTGAATGAGGAAACCCGTCACCTGGTTGGCGCCAGGGAGCTGGCCAAGATGAAGGAGACAGCTTTTCTGATTAACGCCGCCCGCGGCCCTATCGTGGACGAGGCGGCCCTGATAAAGGTACTGCAGGAAAAGCGGATCCGCGGGGCCGGGCTGGACGTTTTCGAGCAGGAACCGATACCGATGGATAACCCACTACTTAAGATGGATAATGTTATCCTGAGTCCGCACGCCATGGCGCAGACCGACCAGACATTCGGTAACATGTGGCGCATCATCACCGAGCAGATTAACCAGCTTGTCCACGGCGAAATCCCCAAACCGCTGGTAAACCGCGAGGTCCTGGAAAGTCCGCTCTTTAAAGAGAAGTTCCAGCGATTCCAGGAATCCGTCCGCTAAGAATTTTGAACAGATATTTCGAAAGGGGTTAATCTGCCCGAAGAATTTTGAATATAAAATCCGGTCTTATCTCACGGTTACAAGGTAGGCATGATGGCCGGGATACCGAACTCGGTGTGGCCGAGTATCTCCGCCCGGGACAGTTTGCCGGAGGCGACCTGGATGATTTCCCGGAGCATTTGCTCACCGACCTGCTGAATTGACGTCGTGCCTTCCAGGATGGAGCCGGTGTTGAAATCGATATTGTCCCTCATGCGGTGGTAAAGAGCGCTGTTGGAGGACACCTTAATCACCGGGGCAATGGGGGAGCCGATGGGTGTCCCCCGGCCGGTGGTAAACACGATTATCTGGGCTCCGGCGGCAATCATGCCGGTATTACAGACGACGTCCTGGGCCGGCCCGTCCATAATCACCAGCCCATTCCGGGTTGGTTTTTCGGCATATTGCACCACTTGTTCAATGGGAGTAGTGCCGCCTTTACGGATGGCGCCGATTGATTTTTCCTCGAGAGTAGTCAGGCCGCCCTCAATATTTCCCGGCGACGGTTCGGTGCCGCGGATATCGACTCCCATAGACTCGATACTGGCCTCCGTGGCCGCTGTTATGGCCAGGATGCGCTTTCCGATTTCGCTGTCGGCGGCTCGCCGCACCAGAATTTGTTCCGACCCCAGCATTTCCGGTGTCTCGGAAATAATAACCGTGCCTCCGGCGGCGATGAGTAAGTCAGAGGCCACGCCCAGCGAAGGATTGGCGGTGATTCCTGAGATGGCGTCCGAACCGCCGCAGGATGCGCCCAGGATTAACTCGGCGGCGTCGACCGGTTCCGTCCGGGCCGTCGCTGCTTCTTTGAGGAGTTTTTCGGCCAGTATTTTACCTTTGGCCACGCTGGCCGTCGTCCCGCCTTCATCCTGGATGCCGAGTGTCTCAAATCTCTGGCCGGACCGGGCCAACCCGGCGGCGATTAGCTTCGGGGTACACAGTTCACAGCCGAGCCCGACCAGCAGTACGCCGGCGACGTTGGGGTTAGCGCAGAACCCGACCATGGTGCGCACCATGAGCTCCGTTTCCTTGCCCAGGTGGCCGCAGCCGTGAGGGTGAACGGCGCTTACCGTGCCGGCTACCTCCCGGCTTATCATCTGCGCCACCGTCGAGGCACAGGTGGTGGTGGGGAAGATCAGGACGTGGTTTCGTATCCCCACCCGGCCGTTACTTCTCCGGTATCCTTTGAATTTCATGGCCGGTCACCCCGGCCTCTCAACCCCTCGACGTTATGGACGTGGGCGTGTTCTCCCCGGTGGAGGCGGTCCTTTGCCCGTCCGATTATTTCGCCGTATTTCACGATGGCGCCTTCCTTCGGTATATCTTTTATAGCAAATTTGTGCCCGAGAGGGATGTCCTGGGTGAGGCTGACCTCGGCGGCGCCGTTTTTACCGTTGACCGTAATCAGGCTGCCTGCTTTCAGGTCGGCGATGGC
>CBDUSH010000033.1:0-15481 GCA_965369965.1 uncultured bacterium
CAGCTTTCCCAGGATTTGGTGTTGCACCCGGTCCACCTCTTTATCGGTCAGCGTGTGGTCGGTGGACTGATAGGTGATGCGGTAAGCGAGTGATTTTTTACCGGCCGGCACCTGCTCGCCGGAATAGACGTCGAATATCGCCGCCTGCGTCACCAGCGGGAACCCCCGGATAATATTCAGCGCCGCCTGATGGCCGGTGTCGGCATCGGTAATCAGGGCGATGTCCCTCACCGTGGCCGGGAAGCGCGCTATGGGCTGGAACATATTATGACCGGCGGCAAAGGGCAGCAGGTCACTCAGGTTGACTTCAAACAGGAAAACCGTTTCTTCGATATCGTAAGCTTCGGCTACGTTCGGGTGCAGTTCGCCGACTACCCCCACCCTCTGCTTGTCCAGGGTTATCGCTGCCTGCCGCGCCGGGTGCAGGCCGGCGTCGTCGCCCGGCTCGAAGCGGGCGTCCACCCCCAGCCGGTCCAGCATCCCCTCCACGATTCCTTTGGCGTCGTAGAAATCCAGCCGGCCGTCGTTGTCCTGCCAGCCGGGTTCTCTTCTATCCCCGCCCAGTACCCCGCAGACCGTTTCCGGTTCTTCCGGCAGGTCGTCCGGTCGGTGGTGGTAGGTCCTCCCCTGTTCGAAAAGCCTTATCCCGCCGTCCTCATGTCTCCGGTTGGCCGCCAGTGTCGTCAGCAGGTTGACCCGCAGGTTGGGGCGCAGGTACTCCTGTTCCACGGTCATCGGGTTTATCAGCCGGAGCAGCCGCGGCGGCGCCGCCGGTTCGGAAGCGTTCAGTTTTTGCATCGTCTCCAGGCTGTTCAGCGAATAGGTGATTATCTCCTGGAAACCGTAACCGGTCAGGCTCTCCCGCGTCTTTCTCTTCAGGTTCAGGATGGGCGCCGGGTGGTGCTGGGGTATCGATTGACTCAGCATCGTCGTCGGGATGGCGTCATAGCCGATGATGCGGGCCACCTCTTCAATCAGGTCCACCGCCCGCGAGATGTCGCTCCGCCAGTCGGGCGCCGTTACCATTATCTCGCCCGTCTTCTCTCCCGGCCGGCAGCTGAACCCAAGTCCGGTCAGCGCGCCGGTTATCTCCTCGGCGGTGAACTCCACGCCCAGGATTTGGGCGGTTTTACCGGTGGTGAGCCGTATCGGCTGGTGGTCTTTCCGGCCCGGAAAAACGTCGACTATTCCCCGGGCCGCCTGGCCGCCGGTCACCTGGACCATCAGCCGGGTCGCCCGCCGGAGGGCCGGTGTGGCCAGTTCGGGGCGTATCCCCCGCTCGAAACGCGTGCAGGCCTCGCTCGGCAGTGACAGCTTGCTTCCGGTGTGGTGGACGCTCACCGGGTTGAAACTGGCCGCTTCCAGCAGTATCGAGGTCGTGCCGTCGGTCACTTCACTGTTGGCGCCGCCCATGATACCGGCAATGGCTACCGCCCGCGCTTCATCGGCGATAACCAGCATATCGCCGGTCATCTTCCGCTCCACGCCGTCCAGTGAGGTCAGCGCCTCACCCTCCCGGGCGCGCCGGACGATTATTTTCCGGCCCCGTATTTTCTCATAATCGAAGGCGTGCAGCGGCTGTCCCATCTCCAGCATGACGTAGTTGGTCACGTCCACGATGTTGTTAATCGGCCTCATGCCGCACGCCAGCAGCCTCTGCTGCATCCAGGCCGGAGACGGGCCGATTTTTACGCCGGTGATTAAAGTGGCGCAATATCTGGGACAAAGGTCGGGGTCGGCAATTTCCACCGAGATATGCTCGTTGATGTCCGATCCCGTTTCCTCGTAGTTCACTTCGGGCGGGTGCAGGCTCCGGCCGGTCAGGGCGGCCACCTCGCGGGCGATGCCGATAACGCACAGGCAGTCGGGGCGGTTAGGCGTTACGTCCAGGTCAAACATGGTGTCGCCCAGGTAGTCGGCCAGCGGTGTGCCTACCGGCGCTTCCGGCGGCAGCACCAGGATGCCTTCGTGACTGTCTGACATGCCCAGTTCCTTCTCCGAGCAGACCATACCGCTGGAAGCCACCCCGCGTATCTTGGCTGTTTTCAGTTCCGTCCGTTCGCCGCTGTGGCCGTTAATCAGTTTCGCGCCGACGAAGGCAAAAGCGATTTTGTCGCCAACGCTCAGGTTGGGCGCCCCGCAGACCACGCTGACCTCCCCGGTGCCCGTATCCACCGTCGGCAGGCTCAGCCGGTCGGCGTCGGGGTGGGGGTTGACCGTCGTTATCTGCCCGACGACGACGTTGTCCCAGCCGTCGCCGGTGGTCAGTACCTTCTCCGCTTCGGTGCCGGACATGGTCAGCTTTTCGGCCAGTTCGGTCGGCGTCAGTCCGGAATCGATAAAATCTTTCAGCCAGCTTAACTGGATTTTCATCTGCTCTAACCCCTGAATTGCCTCAGGAACCTGAGGTCGTTGTTGTAAAATAACCGGATATCGTCGATTCCGTAACGCAGCATGGGCAGGCGCTCGATACCGATGCCGAAAGCAAAGCCGGTGTAGACTTCCGGGTCGATGCCGCCGTGTTCCAATACCTGCGGGTGGGTCATCCCCGCCCCCAGAACCTCTATCCAGCCGCTCTCGCCGCAGAGGCGGCAACCCCCGCCGTTACAGACCACGCATTCTATGGCCATCTCCACCCCCGGCTCCACGAAAGGAAAGTAGTCACAGCGGAAACGCACCTTTCTCTCCTCCCCGAAGAAACGCCGGGCGAACTCGTAAAGGGTTCCCTTGAGGTCGGCCAGCGTTATTCCCTTGTCGACCACCTGGCCGTCAATCTGGTGGAACATGGGCAGATGGGTGGCGTCGCTGGCCTCGTAGCGGTAGACCTTGCCCGGCTCGACCACCCTTATCGGCGGCGTCAGGCTTTCCAGCGCCCGGGCGCTCACTGACGTGGTGTGGGTGCGCAGCAGCATCGGTTTTTCCCCGGGCTTTGTCTTTACCCAGGAAGAAGACATGGTATCGCGGGCGGGATGGGCGTCGGGGATGTTCAGGGCATCGAAGTTGTAATGCTCCCACTCCACCTCCGGCCCCTCCGCCACCTCGAAACCCATGGAAACGAAGATATCGCAGATTTCGTCGAGTGTCTGTGTAATCGGGTGCCGCCGTCCCGCCGGCAGTGGCCGGCCCGGCAGCGTGATGTCGAAAGTCTCCCGCTTTGCCTGCGCCGCCAGATGAACCTGCCGCAGGGCCAGTTCCTTTTGCTTGAAACTGTCCTCCAGTTCAGTCCTTAACCGGTTGGCGCTGGCGCCGGCCGTCTTCCGCTCTTCAATAGGCAGGGAACTAAGGCCGCGCAGGGTAGCCGTCAGGGAACTTTTCTTGCCCAGATACTGGATTCGCCAGGCCTCCAGGCGCGGCGAATCGTTGATGCTTTCCAGTTCCTGGAATGCCTGCGTCTTCAGTTCTTCGAGCTGTTGCCACATATTCTTGTCTTGCGCTTCTTTCCTGGAACGTGGGCCGGAGTATTTGAGGACGCTGCTTGTGACAGGTCTCTCAGGACTGGATTTTTTCTTTGGCGGTGGCCACCAGGCTGGAGAAAGCCCCCGGCTCTCTTACCGCCATGTCGGCGAGCATTTTACGGTTGATGTCGATACCGGCCTCCTGGAGGTAGTTTATGAACTGGCCGTATTTCAAACCCTGCGCTCGACTCGCCGCGTTGATTCTCACTATCCAGAGCCGCCTCATGTCTCCCTTGCGCTCGCGCCGGTGGACGTAGGCGTAGTGCAGTGACTTCATCATGGACTCATTAGCCCGCCGGATAAGGCAGTGCTTTGATGCCCGGTGTCCCTTGGTCAGGGCCAGTACTTTCTTGTGCCGCCGGTGCGACGTCATTCCCCTCTTTACTCGTGGCAAGTGCCTGTCCTCCTAATTCAGCTAGACCCCGTTGGGTATCAGTCTCTTAATACGCACCCGATCCGCCGGAGCCAGTTCGATTTTCTTGTCGAAAAGATTTTTCACCCGGCTCGCCTTGTTGCGGCGCAGGTGACTTTTCGGGCCTTTTATCCGCATGACCTTACCGCGTCCGGTGATGTGGAAACGGCTTTTCGCCCCTTTATGTGTCTTCAGTTTCGGCATCTTTAACTTCCTTCGCTTCTTCTTTCTTCACTACTTCTTTCTTCACTACTTCTTTCTTCACTACTTCTTTCTTCACGTCTTCTTTAGGTTTGGCTTTCGGCTTGCCGGTCGGGGACAGGATGATGTTCATTCGCCGCCCCTCCATCATCGGATTTCTCTCCGTGGCCGATACCTCGCCCAGTGTTTCCGACATTCGCTGCAAAAGCTTAAATCCAAGCTCGGGATGGGTGATTTCACGACCCCGGAACATAATGGTAACTTTTACCTTGGCTCCCTCCACCAGCAGCTTCAGCGCCACTCTGGCTTTGGCGTCAAAATCATGCACCCCGATTTTTGGCCGCATGCGAATTTCCCGCAGCATGGAGACTTTCTGGACCTTCTTCATCTCCTGCTCTTTTTTCGCCTGCTGGTACTTGTACTTACCGTAATCAAGGAGCCGGCAAACGGGGGGCGTCGCAGTCGGAGCCACTTCTACCAGGTCGAGGCTCTGCTTTCGGGCAGCCTCCTGTGCCTGGCTCAGGGGCATGATACCCAGCTGCTCTCCCTTATCTCCCACCAGCCGGACTTCCTGAGCCCTTATCATGTGATTGACGCGCAGTCGCGTAATTATTTCCTTTTATACCTCCGTGGGTAACAAGTATCCCACGAACAAAAACTATACCATTTTCAGGCTGACTAATCAAATCATTGAGACTGAAGCCGGCCATCCGGCCACCCGGCCCCGCTAATATCATACTATATCCGCGGTACGGCTGGCGACAGCCTCGCTTACTTTTTTCTTGAATTCGTCGAACGGCTGGTCGGCCAGTTGCTCCCCGCTACGCAGGCGTACGGACACGGCGCCGGACTCCGCCTCTTTATCCCCCACCACCAGCATGTAGGGCACCTTCTCCAGTTGCGCCTGCCGGATTTTAGAGCCCATCCTCTCCGCCCGGGTGTCAACTTCGGCGCGTATTCCGGCGGCTTTGAGTTCGCCCGCCAGCTTGTGAGCGTATTCCAGGTGGCGGTCGGCCACCGGTATCAGTTTTACCTGTACCGGAGCCAGCCAGAGCGGGAAAGCTCCGCCGTAATGCTCGATTATCGTCGCCAGGAAGCGCTCCATGCTGCCCAGTACCGTCCGGTGCACCATCACCACCGAATGTTCCTTCCCGTCCTCCCCGATGTAGTTTACGTCGAAGCGGGGCGGCAGGTTGAAGTCCACCTGTATCGTCGGTCCCTGCCAGGCTTTCCCCAGGGCGCTTTCAAATTTGATGTCTATCTTCGGCCCGTAGAATACCCCTTCGCCCGGATCGATTTCGTAATTCAGTCCGGAACGTTCCAGGGCAGCCCTCAGTATTCCGGTGGCTTTTTCCCATACTTCCGGTGAGCCGGCGGATTTCTCGGGCCGGGTGGACAGCATCACCTGGTAGTTGCTGAACTGGAAGGAATCTATCATAAAGAGGGCCAGGTCGAGCACGCCGGTTATCTCGTCTTCCAGCTGGTCGAACCGGCAGAAGATATGCGCGTCGTCCTGGGTGAACCCTCTCACCCGGGACAGGCCGTGCAGTACCCCGGAGCGTTCGTAGCGGTAGACGGTGCCCAGTTCCGCGTAGCGTATCGGCAGTTCCCGGTAGCTGTGCAGCCTGGTCTTGTAAATCAGGATATGGCCCAGGCAGTTCATCGGCTTCATAAGGTACTTCTGCCCCTCCACATCCATCGGGCTGTAAAGGTAGTCCAGGTAAAATTCCAGGTGGCCGCTGGTACGCCACAGGTCCATCCGGGCCAGGTGCGGCGTGTAGACGATGTCATAACCCCGCCGGACGTGCTCGTCTTTCCAGAAATCCTCGATTTCCCGCCGGATAACGGCCCCTTTCGGGTGCCAGAGCACCAGTCCCGGGCCGAATTCATCCTGGATGCTGAACAGGTCGAGTTCCCTGCCCAGCTTGCGGTGGTCGCGCCGCGCCATTTCTTCGAGTCTTGCCAGGTGCCCGTCGAGTGTTTCCTGGGTGCCGAAAGCCACCCCGTATATTCGCTGCAGCATCGGGTTGTGCTCGTTGCCCCGCCAGTAAGCGCCGGCGGTGCTGACCAGTTTGACCGCCTTGATTTCCCCGGTCGAGTTCACGTGCGGCCCCCGGCACATGTCGGCGAACGTTCCCTGTTCGTAGACGCTGACTGTCTCGTCGTCAAGCTCGTCAATCAGCTCAATCTTGTAAGGCTGACCGGCGAAAAACCGGCGCGCCTCTTCCCTGGTCATCTCTTTTCGGATGAAGGGAGTATCGGCGGCAATTATCGACCGCATCTTCTCTTCGATGGCGGGCAGGTCGTCGGGGCTGAGCGTGCGCGGCAGGTCGAAGTCGTAGTAAAAGCCGTCCTCAATGGCCGGCCCGATACCGAATTTGGCATCCGGAAACATCGCTTTGACCGCTTCCGCCATGACATGGGAAGCGGAGTGCCGCATCGTCTCCAGATTTAATTCTTCAGCCGGCTCTTTTTCTGCTGCCACTCTTTAACGCCTCACTTATATAGTGCAAAAAATGCAAAAAATGCAAAACCTCTCACCCGGTCCGGGGAGAGAGGCTTCAGCTATTCCTGCTTTACTTCAACATAGGTCTTTTTACCGGTATCCGGCGTCTGAGGCGCCGGTTTCTGCCTCAGATTCATTATACCAGCCATGAGCCGTGAGCGCAATCACTTCGCCTTGATTCGGGCTGCATAATACTTGCCGTTGTTACGGAAATAAGCCTCGAATCTGGATGGCGCCCGCCAGGCGGCCTATGGCCAGCATGTAGGCGGCGTCCCTCATGTTCACTTTCTCGCGCATACTGATTTCCAGTACTTCGTGGAAAGCGTTATCCATTATGTCCTGTAACCGGCTGTTCACCTCGTCCTCCCGCCAGAAGAAAGCCTGTGTCCCCTGTACCCATTCAAAATAGGACACCACCACCCCGCCGGCGTTGGCCAGGATGTCGGGGATGACTAATTTCCCGTTCTCGTTCAGTATCTCGTCGGCCTCGGCCGTCGTCGGCCCGTTAGCCCCTTCGAGAATTACCCTGGCTTTGATTGACGCCGCGTTCGGCGCGCAAATGGCGCCTTCCAGAGCGGCCGGTACCAGCAGGTCGCATTCCATCTCCAGAAGCTCGCTGTTGGTTATATTATCGCTGTCCCGGAAATCGATTACCGATCCGGTTGCCTCCTTGTGCCGTTGCAGTTCGGCGATATCCAGTCCCTTGTTATTGTAAACCCCGCCCGTTGAATCACTGACGGCAATGATGCGGCTGCCGTGTCCGGATAACAGTTTGGCGGTGATGCCGCCAACGTTCCCGAAACCCTGCACGGCGACGGTCGCTTTGTCCAGATTCATACCGAGGTGTCTGGCGGCCAGTCGGGCACAGATGGTGCAGCCCCGGCCGGTGGCTTCAAACCTCCCTTTGCTCCCCCCGATCTCCAGGGGTTTACCGGTCACCACGCCCAGCACCGAATATCCCTTGTTCATGCTGTAAGTATCCATAATCCAGGCCATGATTTGAGGATTGGTGCCGACGTCAGGCGCCGGAATATCGCTTTCCGGCCCAATGAAGATCGATATTTCACTGGCATAGCGCCGGGTGAGCCTCTCCAGTTCGTGGCGGGACAGGGTTTTCGGGTTACAGGTAACGGCTCCCTTGGCGCCGCCGAAGGGCAGGTTAACCACGGCGCATTTTAGCGTCATCCAGGCGGCCAACGCTTTTGTTTCGTCAAGGGTAACCTCCGGATGATAACGGATACCGCCCTTGCCCGGACCCCGGTCGTTGTTGTGCTCAATCCGGTAGCCGGTAAAAATGCGAACCGTACCGTCGTCCATTCTCACCGGGAAATTAACGGTCAGTTCGCGCTTGCAGTGTCTCAACTTCAGATTGATGCCTTCGTCAATATTCATTCGATGACAGATGTCTTTGATGCGGTTACCAACCTCCTCAAAGTGACTGGTTACTTCACACGTCTCCGCCGCAGTCGGTTTTTGCTCAGCCATAACTCTCTACCTCACTTTGATATTATTGACACCGGTGCTTCATAAAGGCCTGCCGGTCAGGGTTCCGGCGTCTGTCGTTTTAAATGCCGAACTATTATGACACCGGAACAGGGAATAAGCAATATTACGGAAACAGAGTTTTCCTCACCAATACCGCCTCAATTACACCGGTAATCGTCCGTCGTTTTTCAGTAATCCCGCTTTTTCGTCTCACCGTCCGGAATCAGCTCCCCTTGCCACACTCACCGCCCTCGGGCTATAATTCTTAATAATCGCATGATAAACAGAGTTTTTCCCATTCTGGCCGCTTCTATCTTCGCCTGTATGCTGGGCTCCGGCATCGTCGTTCCCCTGTTGCCCCTTTACGCGGAGAGCCTCGGCGCCACTGGCATCGGGCTCGGCGTCATCTTCGCCGGTTTTGCCATTTCCCGCACCCTGGTTACACCCCTCTTCGGCCGCCTCTCGGACCGTCATGGCCGCAAGTCTTTTATCACCGTCGGCCTTTTGTTATACGCCGTTATCTCCCCCTGGTTTATCTGGGCCGATTCTGTTGTCCAGTTGACGCTGGTGCGTTTCGCGCACGGGATTGCCGGCGGCCTGATTTTACCCATCGCCCAGGCGTACGTCGGTGATATCTCGCCGGAAGGCGAGGAAGGAAAATGGATGGGTTATGCCAACGCCGCTTTCTTCAGCGGTTTTGGTTTTGGCCCCCTGCTCGGCGGCGTCGTCACCCGGTATTACAGCATGGACGCGGCTTTTTTCGCCATGGGCGGTCTGAGCCTGCTGGCTTTTTTCATCGCCCTTTTCTTCCTGCCCGAGGTCGCCCGCAAGCACGCCGCCTCCGCGCCGAGCCTGTCTTTCCGTGAGATGGGGCGCAGCCGCATGACCGGAGGCCTCTTCAGTTATCGTCTCGCCCAGACCCTGGCCCGGGCGGCTTTCTTCACTTTCATGCCCGTCTTCGCCGCCACCCGTCTCGGCTTGAGAACCGATCTTATCGGCATCCTCTTCGCCGTTCATGTCCTGCTGGTAGCGGTGCTCGGGATACCCATGGGGAGAATCGCCGACAGGTTCAGCCGGCGGTTCATGGTGGTGCTTGGCTGCCTGGTCACTTTTGCCTTCATGGTTCTCTTACCGACGGCTTCCAGCTTCCCGGCGCTCATGGCGCTGATTATTCTGGGCAGTATCGGCAATGCTGTTTCCACCCCGGCCGCCTCCGCCCTGGTCATCGAAGAAGGCCGGCGCTACGGCATGGGCTCGACGGTGGCCGTTTTCACCACTGCCCTCAATATCGGGATGGCGGTAGGTCCGATATTAGCCGGCGCCATCGTTGATTATGCGGGCATTGATACCGCCTTTTACTTTGGGGCGGCGGTCGTGCTGGCGGGTGCCGGCGTGTTTGTCTGGTTTACTTCGGTCTCCCGGTCGGCGACTGTCTGACGGTTAAGCCACGGCGACCAGGAAAAGGCTCCCCGCTTCGCCGCGTTCTTTGACCAGTTCGGAATGCATTAACGGGGATAGTTGGGCGTCAAGCTCTTCTTCGGATATTCCCAGTGTGGTTTTGATTTCGTCCCGGGTGGTTTTGCCGCCGTCTTTGATAAACCGGTAGACTTTTTTCTGGAGTTCGGTCAGCCCCTCCGCCCCGCTCTTCCCGGCTCTTTCCTTCCCCGCCAGGTAGCTTGCCCAGGGTTCGCACCGGCCGGCGTGCAGCCCTATTTCCATCAGGCAATCGTCGCAGTAAACCTGTTCCTGGTGAGCGTAAGCCTCGTCCTCGGTGATTTCACGGCCGCATCGGTGACACTTCACAACATACCTCCCCTCCCCGCCCGGGGTGGGTAGGTGGTCTGGCGGGAATTAATTTCTCTCCGCGGAACCCCGTCCGCGTCCGCCCTTACCGGCCCGGTTTCTCCGTGCCCACGAGGGCGATTTCTATGTTGCGGCCGCACTTGGAGCAGGTTATGCTGAAAGTAACCGGCTGATTCATCACCCGCTCCGCCACTGCCGTAACCACGGAATCAATATTATCCAGGCGTTGGTCGAACGAGTCAAGCCGCCTCATGATTCGGTCCAGATCCGGGCCTGCCTGTTCCGCCGTCTTTGTTTCGCTTTCCTTCGCCAAGATTTCGTCCTCCTGGAGGTTATGGTCAATCTAATTATAATTATACGTTTCAGGCAGGGTCGTGTCAAAATATTATTGATTTGTTAAAACCGGAGGCGTATAATTTTTATTATGCGGGGTCCTCGCGGACCGCGCGTAATTCGAAGGAGGGAGTCAAATGCCTGAAGAGATGGTCGGAACGGTGAGTGACTTCTTTGCCCACCCCGTCGTTGCCGGAATTGAACTGACCGGCACTCTGAAAGTGGGTGACCACGTCCATATCAAGGGACACACCACTGATCTTGAGTTCACCATCGGCTCAATACAGATTGACAACGCCAATGTCAGCCAGGCCATGTCCGGCGACTCGGTGGGTGTCAAGGTCAGTGACCGTGTCCGGAGCGGTGACCACATTTACCGGGTCACCGACTAAGGCCGCAACACGGGTCGTCCGTGTCCTCTTTCCCCGTCAGGCCCGGACCGGGCTTCCGGTCGGGTTTCCCTAGCCGATTGCCCTGAGCAGGTTGGCCATTTCAATGGCGCTCATCGCCGCGTCAAAGCCCTTGTTCCCCGCCTTGGTTCCGGAGCGCTCGATGGCCTGCTCCAGCGTGTCGGTGGTGATGACCCCGTAAATCACCGGCAGGCCGGTATCCAGGCCCACTTTGGCGATTCCCTTGGTCACCTCGGCGGCGATGTAGTCGAAATGCGGCGTGCCGCCCCGTATCACCGCTGCCAGACAGATTACGGCGTCGTACTTTTTCGACTTGGCAAGCGTCTGCGCCACCAGCGGGATTTCGAACGAGCCCGGCGTCCAGGCAATTTCGATGTCGTCGTCCTCAACCCCGTGGCGGAGCAGGGCGTCCCTGGCCCCCTCCAGCAGTTTGGCGGTGAAAAACTCGTTGAATCGGGAGACCACCACCCCGAATTTCAGCCCCTTCCCCTGTAGCATACCTTCCAGGCGTTTGCTCATTGCTTTCTCCTTGGCGCGTATTTTCCGGCTGCCTAGTCTTCGATGATTTCGGTTAATTTCAGGTTATGGCCCATCTTGTTCTGTTTCGTTTCCAGGTACTGGTAGTTGTGCTCATTGGTCGATGCCAGTATCGGCACCGTTTCCACCACTTTCAGCCCGTAGCTTTCCAGCCCGATAACTTTTTTCGGGTTGTTGGTCATCAGGCGGATGCTGTGCAGGCCGAGCGCGGCCAGTATCTGGGCGCCGATTCCGTAGTCCCGCAGGTCGGAAGGGAAGCCCAGCGAAAGATTCGCTTCCACCGTGTCCATCCCCTGGTCCTGGAGGGCGTAAGCGCGGATTTTATTGTGGATGCCGATACCTCTTCCCTCCTGCCTCATGTACAGGATAACCCCCCGCCCCTCCTCGGCGATATTTTTCATGGCCATCGCTATCTGGTCGCCGCAGTCACAGCGCAGGCTGCCGAATACTTCTCCGGTCAGGCACTGGCTGTGCACCCTCACCAGCACCGGCTCGTCCGTGGACACGTCCCCCATCACCAGGGCAAGGTGCTCGTCGGTATCGGTCTCGCTCTTGTAGGCAATGGCGGTGAACTCTCCGAAGGTGGTGGGCAGCTTGGCTTCGGCAATCCGGTGCACCAGTTTCTCGTGACGGTGGCGGTAGGCGATCAGGTCGGCCACGCTGGCTATTTTTATCCCGAACCGTTCCGCCAGCACCTTGAGTTGCGGCAGGCGCGCCATGGAACCGTCCTCGTTCAAAATCTCGCAGATGACTCCCGCCGGGAACAGCCCGGACATCCGCGCCAGGTCGACTATCGCCTCGGTGTGTCCGGCTCTGGCCAGAACGCCGCCTTCCCGGGCGCGCAGCGGGAACATGTGCCCCGGCTGGACAATGTCGTCGGGCGTCGTCGCCGGGTTAACCACCGCCCGCACCGTCTCCGCCCGGTCCGCCGCCGAAATGCCGGTGGCTACCCGGTGCTTGGCTTCGATCGATACCGTGAAAGCGGTGGTAAACTTGGCCGTGTTACGCTGTACCATCAGCGGTATCTTGAGTTCGTCCAGGCGTTTTCCGGTGGTCGGCAGGCATATCAGCCCCCTCCCGTGCCGCGCCATGAAATTAATCGCTTCGGCGGTGACTTTCTCCGCCGCCATCGTCAGGTCGCCCTCGTTCTCCCTGTCCTCATCGTCCACGATGATGACGAATTTGCCCGCCTTGATATCTTCAATCGCTTCTTTAATCGTTGTCAGTGCCATATTCTCCCTTTTAGTTTACCGGGAAACCGTGCTCCTGCAAAAAGGCGGCGGTTATCCCCGTGCTCCGGGTCTGCGACCCTGTAAATTGCTCCACGTATTTGCCGATGATGTCCGTTTCCAGGTTTACCGGGTCGCCCGCCCGCTTCTCCCCCAGCGTGGTCTGCCGCCGAGTGTAGCCGACGACCGATACCCGGAAAGAGTTATCGTCCCGGTCGATTACGGTCAGGCTGATTCCGTCCACGGCGATAAAGCCTTTTTGTACCGTGTAGCGTATTATTTCGGCGGGGGCTTTAACCGTGATGATGATGGCTTCGGCTTCCGGCGTCACCGCGGCTATCGTGCCGGTGCCGTCGATGTGCCCCTGCACCAAGTGGCCGCCCATCTGTCCCCCCAGCGCCACCGCCCGCTCCAGGTTCAGCCTGTCCCCGGCCCGCAGCCGTCCCAGGTTGGTGACTGCCAGCGTCTCCGGCATGACGTCCACCGAAAATGAATCAGCGTCGAAATCGGTCACCGTCAGGCATACCCCGTTCACCGCCACACTGTCCCCCGGCTTCATCCCCCGGGTCACCGTATCCGTGCTGATGACCAGTTTTCCGGCGGTGGCGGTCTTGACTCTACCCGTTTCCTCGACTATTCCGGTAAACACGCCGTTTCCTTGACATAACAGACTTAAACTATATTTATTCTAGCATTTATCGACTGAAAAGTGAAATAACGGCACGGATATGGAGAGTAAAAGAGGGGCGAAGCCCCTCCTATCCTTCCGGCCGGTTGACGCAAAAGGGGTGCCACTCGTTTCTTCTCCCTTTCGTAAAGGGAGATTGAGAGGGATTTCGGAATCAAATTCACCATTGCTGTAATAAAGGGGCTTGCCTCCGATGTCATTCTGAGGAACGAAGTGACGAAGAATCTCCCTCCATCCGTCATTGCGAGAAACGCCGCGACGAAGCAATCCCCGACTCTTTCGTTTCCCCCTTTGAAAAAGGGGGATTAAGGGGGATTTTCTCTCCAGCGTAATACCCGCCCTGTCGTTGCCAGAAGCGCCACTATTAACTGCATAAGAAGAATTGGCAAGGGCAGGTGGAAATTCAGCATATCGAGATTTAAAAACTGGTTAACCGCAGCCGTAAATACATAGGACAGTCCCATGCCAAGGGGTAACGCCACCACCAGCGCCAGCAAACCGTAGAAGGATGCCAGCACCAGGTAGAGACTGATGTTTGCCTTCCCGTGCCGCCGACTGCCTTCATCATGCCCACCTGGCGCCTCTGCTGGGTGAGCAATGCCGAGATGGTATTTACCACCAGGAAGCCGCTGATAAGGAGCGCGAAGATACCGATGAAGTTCAAGATAAGGGTGAAGCTTTGTGAAGTTTCTCTGCCCCAGTGCTCGCCGGGTTCGAGGATGTTGACTGAACCGACGAAAATCCCGTCGCTCCGCAACTTATCCTTGAGTTCGTCGGCCACCGCTTCGAGCTTGGCCAGATTGTTAAATTCCTCTGGGGCGACAATCTCAAGGCTGTTATATGTGCCCGGAAAACTGAGCCGCTCTATTGTTTTCATGGAGACAAAGGCGGTTAATTGCCGGGACATGCTTGCCGGAGGAACTTTCAAATCATGGACAGTTCCGGTGACCTTCAGTTCATACTGCTTACCGTTGGATAGTTCGATGACAATGTCATCGCCAATCTGAACGCCGGGCATAGAAATTGAAGCCCGCTCGAAGAGGATATCGTGCCGGCCGGGCGGCCACGTTCCTTTTTCGGGAGTAATTCGGTTGAGTTTAATATCTTCATAATCGTCGTAGGCGTAAAGGTTAAGGTTATATGTTCTGTCATTCTTTACCAGTTTTGCGGTGTGTACCGCCCTTCCCTGAGCATCAACAACCTGCGCCTGTCGGCGGGCCCACCGCACCAGGCCGTCATCAAAGGAAGGGATGCTCATGGTAATAGTGGAAGCATTGTAAGCGTGGTATTGTTTATCCATGTCAGATATGAGCACTTCACTAGTGATGAAGACGCTGCCAAAGGCAAAAACACCCACCGCTATTGCCATCACCACCAGAAAAGTCCTGGTCTTGTTACTCCACAGGTCACGGATTACCTTGTGCCAGCGTGGATTAAGCATTATCACCCGTTTCCTTGGTGATTATTCTGAGGCGCTCCTGAACAACGCTATCCATCTGTTTTCTGGTGGTTTTAGACCCACCAATTAATTGGTTGAAATCTGACTGACTAAGCACGGCTACTTCGACATCGTTATCAAGAGCGGCCCGAATGGTAACCATTCTTGGACCGCCGTGAAGTAACGCAATCTCGCCAAAATACTGGCCACTCTCGACGCGGGCGACAACAAGCTCCTGCCCACCTGGTACGTGCAAAAGAACTTCTACATACCCCTTGGTGACGATAAAAAACTTGTCGGCTGCCTCTCCCTTTTGGATAATGATGGAACCAGGAAGATATTTTTCCTGCTTTAATTTAGATGTCACCCAAACCAATTGCTCTCGTGTCAATGTGGGGAAAGTTTTAGCCAGATACTCCTCAATAATTTCGCCATCGGCGATTACAATGGTACGCCTGACACGCCTTGCCTGGTCCCCGTCATGCGTGACCATGATTATCGTCTTGCCACTGGCAACGAGTTCCTCAAACAACTCGAATACACGTTCTGACGTCTTTGAATCCAGGTTGCCGGCCGGCCATTCTTCATGGTGATAGCTTTGGCGTCTTTCATTTCTTTCTAGGAACGGCATTTCATACAATATGCTTGCATTGAGTTTACCTCCTCTGGATATCTATGGCGTAGACGATAGTTTAGTCTTTGATAGATGTCAATAAGTAAGGAATCCGATTCGACAATCCATTCTTTTATAAAATCCCGGAAAGTTGGTATCAAATTGATGTTTTGTTCAATATGCGATTGACGGCGGCATTGACACCCAATTAGTAAGAGCCTACTATTGTTGTCAGGAGTAATCAATGGCAAGATTCCTCGTTGTGAATCGAAGTGGAAAACGTCGGATATGTAACAAACGGAGGTAAAAGAATGGCGGAATTACTGGTTTCCATAGCACAGGGCGTCGAAAAAGGAGACGACAAGCAGGTC
>CBDUSH010000034.1:0-14688 GCA_965369965.1 uncultured bacterium
AAGTTTCCGTTGTCTCTTCCGGAACTTTCGTAGCCTTCGAAGTTTCCGTTGCTTCTTCCGGGACTTTCGTAGCCTTCGAAGTTTCCGTTGCTTCTTCCGAAACTTCCGAATTTTCCGGCAAAACAACTTCAAGTGGTTTTTTATTTTCTTTTTCCGGCTTGCCGGCGGTTTCGGCAACCTTTTGATTAGCCTGAGCAATAATTCGGGCGGCTTCGTCCTCAGCCTCCGTCTTTGCTTTCTTTTGAATGGCCTCGGTTATTCTTTCGGCGCTTACTACCGCCATCTTCAGCACCGAGCGAATCGCCGCCGGGGCAGATTCCTTTCGCTGCTTTAACAGGTCGGTGACAAAATTAACCACCTGTCCTTCGTCCAGTCCTTTGCTGACGATATCAAAGTCCTTGCCCCACAATTGTTTTTTCTTCGAATCTTGCGTCGCCGACTGGCGGCTAAATCGTTTGAACATCAGGATTAATCTCCTGTTATCCCGCGTATTACCCGCATTCGCGATTTACATCAACTGTATTTTGCTGACTGACTGACATAAAATATATTCCAAGTGTAGTTCGTGAATCGCCAAATGTCAATCTGAAACAGCCCACAACACTACCCGGAAGCCCTTTCTCAAATCGCGGACGTGCCCGTCCGCCGGCGGCCCCGAAATTACCTGAAAATTATTCGTTATGATTGGTTAAAGAACAACCGTTACCCGTTTCACAAAAATATTCTAGCCGTTACTCCAGAGATGATTTGAAAAGCTCGCCCTTTTACGCTATAAATATAAGGGTATTCTACCAGCTCTGGAGAAAGAAAGGACCGGCACTTGGCAAAAAAGAAACCGGAAAAACCACAGCGCGTATTTACCAGACACCAAATATCCCACTATCAACAGCAGAAAAAGAAGCAACGCATTATTCTCGGCCTGGGAATTACTATCGTTACGGCCGTTATTCTGATTATGGGAGCCGGTTGGTTTGTCAGCCAATACCAGCCAATGCATGAGAAAGCGATTACAGTCAATGATACCGAGTTTAACATGCAGTACTACGTGGAGATGCTGAAATTACAGAGCAAAGACCAACCCGCCGAATACGTACCCTCCCTCGCTAATAGTATAATATTATCTATCGAGCAGAACGAACTGCTCAGGCAGGAAGCCTTGAAACTGGGAATAAGTATCAGCGAAGATGAAATAGAAACCGAGTTGAAGAACCATGAACCCCCCTACAATGACGCCCATAAAGACTTCTTAAGCGGGCAATTACTGGTAAAAAGATTACTGGACGGATATTTTGATAACCAGGTACCGGTCAATGCGGAACAAGTCTACCTGATGGCGATGTTATTGGAGAGCGAAGCCCAGGTCAATGAGATAAAGGCCAGACTGGAAAACAGCGATAACTTTACCGACCTGGCCAGAGAGAAGTCGCTGGACTATTTTTCCAGACTGAGCGGGGGTGACTACGGCTGGCACTCTAAAGATATCCTGGGTGGGCTGCTACCTGGCCCTATTATTGACAGCGCCTTTACCGCCACTGCCGGCGTTTTAAGCCGCCCGATTTACGATGAGGAAACCGAGAAAGGACTCGGCTACTGGCTGGTCAAAATTCTGGACCGGAATGTGGAAGAAGAAGAAACCCACGTCCTGTTGATGCTACTGGGTAGCGAAGAGGCAGCCTTAAATGCCGGCGACAGGCTGGATGCCGGTGAAAGCTTTGGCGCCGTGGCCGGGGATTTAAGCCAGATGAAAGGGGCTGAGGAAAATAAAGGGGAATATATGTTGACCCCGGGCATGATGAGTCCCACCCTCGACGAGTATATTTTCGACCCTGAAATACCCCTGCAAACGGTGAGTGAACCGATTATAGATGAGAGCGTGGCCACTCAAGGCGGCTACTGGCTGCTCAAGATAACCGGGAGAGAAATGGACCGACCGATCGAAGATGATGACCGGAGTTTATTAAAGGCAAAGGCTTTCGAAGAATGGTTTACAGAGCGCTGGGACCACCCGGACAACCAGATAGACCATAGTTACCTCAACGAAGATAATAAAGCATGGGCAATCAAACAAGTGGTAAAATCTGGAATATAACCGAGGTGTTTTAAATTATAACGAAACAGTGTGCATCTGTTTAGGGTGTTTAAAATTATGACGAAGCAGAGTATAGGTATCGGTTTATTGGGACTGGGGACTATCGCCGGGCAGGTCGCCAAGGTTTTACTGGAAAAAACCGATTTATTAGCCGAGGAGGTCGGTTGCCCGGTTATCCTGCGGAAGATAAAAGTATTACCGGCTCATCTGGAAAAAGACCTGGCGCGCCGGTTACCCCCGGAACTTTTAACCACAGATGAGGACGAGTTCTTCGCCGACCCGTCGATAGACATCGTCGTGGAAGCAATCGGCGGAGAGAATCCGGCTTTAGAGTACTTACAGAGAGCCATGTCAAGCGGTAAACACGTGGTCACTTCCAACAAGGAAGTCATCGCCAAACACGGCGCCGCCCTGAAAACCCTGGCCCGGCGATACGGCGTCGGGTTACGCTACGAAGGGAGTGTCGGCGGCGGCATCCCCTTGATTGCTCCCTTCAAGTATGACCTGGTAGCCAATGAGATAAAAGGGATTTTCGCCATCATCAACGGGACGACAAACTATATTCTCACCCGTATGAGCCGGGAAGGTATCGATTTTCCTGCCGCCCTGAAAAGCGCTCAGGAACTGGGCTATGCCGAGGCTGATCCCGTCAACGACATTGAAGGCATTGACGCTAACTATAAGCTGGCCATTCTTTCCTCGCTGGCCTTTCAGACTGACGTCAGGCCGGAAGACATTCACCGCGAAGGGATTTCCCGCATAAGCCGCCGGGATTTCCAGTACGCCCGGGAGCTGGGCTACGCCATAAAGCTGCTGGCCATTGCCAAACAGATTGATGACGCCATTGAAGTACGTGTCCACCCAGCGCTGATTCCGGAAGATTCATTCCTGGCCAAGGTCGACGGTGTTTATAACGCCGTTCTGGTGGAAGGTGATTTGGCGGGCAAGGTACTTTTCTTCGGCGAAGGCGCCGGCGCTCTGGCCACCAGCAGCGCCGTAATCGCCGACGTCATCTCGTCGGCCCGAGACGTCGTCCTTGGTATCAGTGATCGAGCCACCGTCAAATTAGACTCCGGGAAGAAAATAATACCGATGGCTGACATTGAAACTCAGTACTACCTGAGGATAAACGTCGCCGACCATCCCGGAGTCCTGGCCCGCATTTCGACGGTTTTCGGCGACCATCTTATCAGCATTTCCTCGGTCCTCCAAAAAGAGGTTGATGAGGAGACGCAGACGGCGGAAGTGGTTATCATGACCCATCCCGCCCGGGAAAAAGCAATGCAGCAAACGCTCCAAAAACTCGGGAAGCTTGACGTGGTTAAAGAGATAAGCAATTTCATCCGGGTGGAAACGGATTAGGCGGCATGATGCTGAAGACCGGGATTTTAACCAAATATAAAGACTTCCTTCCGGTTACCCCCCGTACCCCTATCTTTTCACTTGGCGAGGGCGATACCCCACTGGTCAAATGTGACCGCCTAGCCGCCGAACTAGGCTGCGGAGAGCTATTTTTTAAGCTGGAAGGGTGTAATCCCACCGGCTCATTCAAGGACAGGGGCATGGTGGTCGCCGTCGCCAAGGCAATAGAAGACGGCAGTAAAGCCTTAATTTGCGCCTCCACCGGTAATACCAGCGCCTCGGCGGCCGCTTACGCCGCCTATTGCGGTCTTACCGCCCTTATTATCGTGCCGGAAGGTCAGATTGCCCTGGGGAAACTGGCCCAAGCGATTATTTACGGGTCCAGGATAATCTCCATTGACGGCAATTTCGACCAGGCTTTAGATATCGTGCTCGCCCTGGCCGAGAAACACCCGGTAACTCTGGTAAATTCCCTTAATCCTTACCGGATTGAGGGACAAAAAACGGCCGCCTTTGAAATCGTCGAGGTTCTGGGGGATGCTCCGGACTACCACTTTATACCGGTGGGCAATGCCGGCAATATTACCGCTTACTGGCAGGGGTATCAGGAGTGCCGGCAGGCGGGCAAGGCAAAAAAGAAGCCCCGCATGATGGGCTTTCAGGCCGAAGGCGCCGCCCCTATCGTACGAGGCAAGGCGATATCGGCTCCGGAAACGATTGCCTCCGCGATACGAATCGGGAATCCAGCCAGCTGGCAAAAGGCAGTGGCCGCCCGCGACGAATCGGGTGGCCTCATTGATTTGGTAACTGATGATGAAATCATGTCCGCCCAAAGGCTGGCCGCCACCAAGGCCGGCGTCTTTGGCGAACCGGCTTCGGCAGCTTCATTGGCCGGCCTGATAAAACTCACCGGGCAGGGAATGGATTTCTCTGACAAAACCGTGGTTTGCGTCATCACCGGCAACGGCTTAAAGGATTCCGATATCGCTTTAAAGAACGCACCGCCCTTCCTGGAACTGGCTGCCGATATCGCCACGGTGGAAAAAGCGCTGGGCTGGAGCTAGGGACGCGCTCAGGTCGTGTCCCCGGACTGAGGAGGAGCAGCATGTTTGACCAGGCCAAGATTCAAAAAGCAATCGCGGCCATTATTGAAGCTATCGGGGAAGACCCCGGGCGGGAGAGCCTGGCCGGGACTCCGGAGCGGGTGGCCGAGATGTACACCGAGCTTTTTGCCGGTATGGGCAAAGACCCCAGCGAAGAGCTATCGATCGGTTTTGAGCTTGGACACCGGGAAATGGTCATCCTGAGGGATATTCCCTTTTACTCAATGTGCGAGCACCACCTGTTACCGTTCTACGGTGTCGCCCACATCGGTTACATTCCCAACCACGAAGGCCGCATTGTTGGTATCAGCAAACTGGCCCGGGTAGTTGAAATCGTCGCCAAGCGCCCGCAACTCCAGGAAAGAATGACTACCGAGATTGCGGAAGCGATTATTACCGGCATTAAACCGGCCGGAGTGGCCGTGGTAATTCAGGCGGAGCACATGTGCATGATTATGCGCGGTATCAAGAAACCGGGCAGTAATGTCATTACCTCGGCCATCCGCGGCACTTTCAGCCGCTCTGCCGCCAGTCGGGCCGAGTTCTTCTCGCTAATCCAGGGTAACAAGTAATATACGATAACCGGATATGAATTATTACCCCAGGTTCGGTTTTTTTTCTGCCCACGGTGCCGCCAGTTCGTAGGCGGCCGCCGCTCTCAACACCGTATCTTCCGCAAGGTAACGCCCCACCATTTGCAGCCCTATCGGCAGTCCCTGATGGTTCCAGCCGCAGGGAACGGAAATTGCCGGTGAGCCGGTCGTACTGATAGCATACGTCAACCACACCCAGTCGATATAATGTTTCATCGGCTTACCGTCGATTTCAGTCGGGTACGCCATTTCCGCCGGGAAAGGCGGAATCGGCATCGTCGGCGTCAGCAGCAAGTCGTATTTATTAAAAAACCCGTTGACCCTTTCCCATATCACCGACCTCTGGTGTTCCGCCCGGGCGATATCCCGCACCGAATAGCTCAACCCTTGCTCGATATTACCGGTAACCAGGGGATTTACCCAGCGTTTGAACTCCGGGTCATCCATCTTGTCCTGGTACAAAGCCACGAAACGCAGCCCCCTCAGTACCAGGGCGGTTTCCTCTACCCCGCTGAAATCGGGCGAATCCTCCACCACCTCGCAGCCTAATCCGCGAAACACCTCTATCGCCGATCTGGTCATCTCCAGCACTTCTTTAGCCACCGGTATCAAGTTAAGATTGTCACTCCAGGCTATCTTCAGATTCTTAACGTCAGGGTTTGTTACCGCTTGAACAAATTTAGGGTCAGTTTCCTGTACCGATACCGGGCTGCGGCGGTCAGGACCGGATATTGCCTCCATCATTAAAGCGATATCCCCAACGGTACGGGCAATCGGCCCCTGGACGGCCAGGTCGTCCCAGTGCAGTTCAGTCGGGTACCATGGCACTCGCCCCGGTGACGGGCGCAGGCCAACCACCCCGCAGAAGCTGGCCGGAGTCCGCAGCGATCCACCCAAATCGTTCCCCTGGGCCAGCGGACCCATCCCCGCGGCCACGGATGCGGCGGCGCCGCCGCTGGAACCACCCACCGTGAAAGCGGTGTCCCAGGGATTGCGCGTTATGCCGAAGATTTTATTAAAAGTCGAAGCTCCGGCGGCAAACTCCGGAGTGTTCGTTTTACCCATGATAATGGCGCCGGCCTTTTTCAAGCGCTCAACGACGAGGTCGTCTTCATCCGGCACAAAGTTTTCATACAGTTTGGAGCCAAAGGTCGTCCGGACACCGGCCACCGGGGTCACATCCTTGATCGATACCGGTATCCCGGTCAGCAGGCCGGTATCGCCGCCTTTCATCACGGCTGATTCAGCCTTTCTGGCCGCCTCAAGAGCCATCTCCGGAACGAGGGTGCAATAGGCGTTGATGGTCGGATTTATTTTATCGATACGCTCCAGGAACGCCGTCACCACCTCGACCGGAGATATTTGCCGGGTCTGGATCATTTCCCGGAGCTTCATCGCCGGCGTGTAACACAGGTCTGCCGGGTTAACGGGATTTCTGTTTTCCTTACTTTCCATCAACTGATACCTCTCCTTGTTAATACCGGGGATTAACAATACCGTAACGCCGAAACGGTGAAATTATCAATCGCAAACCAGTTTGGGAACTATTTATATGTCCAGGTTACGGACACTCTGAGCATGAGCCTGGATAAACGCCTTACGGGGGGGCACCTCTCCACCCATCAGCACGTGGAAAACATGGTCTGCCTTGGCAGTATCTTCAATTTCCACTCCGAGCAGAGTACGCGTTTCCGGATCCATGGTGGTCTCCCACAGTTGCGTCGGAGTCATCTCGCCAAGACCCTTGTAGCGCTGCACGTTTATTTTCTTGGCCCCTTTCAACTGCTGCATCGCGGTTTCTTTTTCCTGCTCCGAGTAAATCCATTGCTGGCTACCGGCCGCCTTAATGCGATAAAGAGGGGGCTGGGCAATGTAAAGATAACCACCATCGATTAACTGTGTCATATGCCGGAAGAAAAAAGTCAGCAGCAAGGTGCGGATATGCGAGCCGTCAACATCAGCATCCGTCATCAGGATAATGCGGTGATAGCGGAGTTTATCCGGATTAAAATCATCACCGATACCGGCTCCCAGCGCAGTAATAATGATGCGGATTTCTTCGCTCGCCAGCATCCTGTCCGGTGGTGCCTTCTCAACATTCAGAATCTTACCCCGTAGCGGCAGTATCGCTTGGAAACGCCGGTTACGTCCCTGCTTGGCGGAGCCACCGGCAGAATCACCCTCCACCAAGTAAAGTTCGCACTGGGACGGTTCTTTTTCGGAACAATCAGCCAGTTTCCCGGGCAGGGTGCCCGTATCCAGACTGCTCTTGCGGATAATCAGGTCACGAGCCTTGCGGGCGGCCTCTCTGGCTCTGGCCACGGTGAGACACTTGTCAATAATCCGCTTGGATTCATCAGGGTGCTCTTCGAGGTAGATGGCCAGTCCTTCGCTGACCACGCTTTCCACCTGGCTTTTAACTTCGATGTTACCCAGCTTGCCTTTAGTCTGCCCTTCAAATTGCGGTTCGGCTATTTTGACACTGATAATGGCGGTAAGCCCTTCCCGCACGTCTTCACCGGTCAGATTAGACTCGTCATCCTTGAGGAATTTCTTTTTATGGGCGTAGTCATTGAGGACCCTGGTCAGTGCGGAACGGAAACCGGTAAGATGAGTCCCGCCATCGACTGTATTGACACAGTTGGCAAAGCTGAGTATGGATTCAGTGTAACCATCATTATATTGCAGCGCCGCTTCAACCATGGTGCTGTTAATCGACTTGGTGATATAAATGGGCTGGAGATGGCGCACCACGCGGCCTCGATTGAGATGGCGGACGAAACCGGTAATGCCGCCTTCAAAATAGAAGGTCAGTTCTTCATCTCTTTTTTCATCCTGAATATGTATTTCCAGCTCTTTATTGAGGTAGGCCACTTCCCGCACACGCTCACTAATGGTGTTGAAATCATACCTGGCTTCACCGAATATCTCTTCATCGGCATAAAAAGTGATGGTGGTGCCCGTCTCCGTTGACTCGCCTACCTCAGCTAAAGGCCCTTGAGGTATGCCCTGCTTATACTGCTGCCGGTATACCTTGCCGTCACGCCTGACGTCACAGCTGACAAAAGAAGACAAAGCATTCACCACCGAAGCGCCGACGCCGTGTAACCCGCCTGACACCTGATAAGTATGGCCGCCGAATTTGGCCCCGGCGTGAAGTGTCGTCATCACCGTCTCCAGCGCCGATACGCCTGTCGCCGGATGGATTTCAACCGGGATTCCGCGCCCGTTATCTTCCACCCTGACGCCGCCGTCTTTCAGCATGGTGATAACTATCCGGGTGCAATACCCGGCCATGGCCTCATCAACGCTGTTGTAAATAATCTCGTAGACAACATGGTGCAATCCGCGCTGGTCGGTACTGCCGATATACATCCCCGGACGGCGGCGCACTGCCTCCCGTCCACCCAGTACCTGGATGGCTTCAGCGGTGTAGTCGTTATTCTGGGCCAATCCTGTTGAAGGTTGCTTTTTCTTCGCCATACTTATACATCTCCTCGATTGCAGGGGTAACCGGCGACAGAATGACAGAGAAACGAAGCGGAGAACCCATGAAGAAAACAGCGCGCATCCGCAAAGAAAAGAGGTGGCCGGTTACCGACGTCTGCGAAAGAAAAATTACGCATTTGACACCAATATTATAGCATAATTTACCTATACGGTAAAGCCAGCCGGGCTGGGCAGGAAAGGTTTCTGCGCACACCCGCCTTCAAAAATACCGGCCAGCCCCGGAACACAACACCGGTACGACGATTATTATTGCCCGGAAGACATTTAATATGTTATAATTGATGCAATTAACAACCGCAAAGTACATTTTGACCTTTAAGCTGGTCCAGAGAGGCTGGTAAGGGTAATCTGGAGATGAGCGCGACCTCTTACCGGCCATGGTAAGAGGTTATTTTATGTCCAGAAAAGTAATCATGACGCCACCGGACATCCGCCGGACGCTGGCGCGTATCGCCCACGAGATTATCGAACAAAACAGGACCGTGGAAGACTTGCTGCTGATAGGTCTGCGCACCAGAGGTGTCCCTTTAGCCAACCGCTTGGCCGCCAATTTAGCTTATCTTGAGCCGCCAAAGATTATTGTCGGCGCTTTAGATATCACCCGTTACCGGGATGATATTTCTTCACACCCGGAAAAACCCGTCGTCCACCGCACTGACATCCCGACCGGTATTGACGGCAAATCAATAGTATTGGTTGATGATGTCCTGTATACTGGACGCAGCGCCCGGGCCGCCATGGACGCCCTCATTGACCTGGGGCGACCCAGGCTAATCCAAATGGCCGTTCTCATTGACCGGGGTCACCGGGAAATGCCGATAAGACCTGATTTTGTCGGCAAGAATATTCCCAGTTCAAGACACGAAAATATTAAGGTCCAACTGGTAGAAATAGACGGCATTGACGAAGTATCTATTCTGAGTGATAGCGACGATAAATCAATCGAAAATGAATTCCGCCGAACAAAATCGTTCGAAAGGAGCTAGTATGTCACCGAATAGTAAAAGTTTAGTCACCATCGATGATCTTTCTCATGGAGAAATAGACGCCCTGTTTTCTCTGGCCCAAGCCATGTCAGGTTCTCTGGATGAACAGTTCGGCCTGTGCCGGGGCAAGATAATGGCCAGCCTCTTTTTCGAGCCGAGTACCCGCACCCGGCTCTCCTTCGAAACCGCCATGCACCGACTCGGCGGCAGCGTTATTACCGCCTCGGATGTCGGCGCCACCTCACTGGCCAAAGGGGAAAGCATTTCCGATATGGCCAAGGTAGTCGGCAGTTACGTTGATATCATTGTCATCCGGCACCCCTGGGAGGGGGCGGCCAAGGTGATCGCCGACTATGCCGGGGTCCCGGTGATAAACGCCGGTGACGGCGGCCATCAGCATCCCACCCAGACGCTTTGTGACCTTTACACGATTAAAAAGGAAAAAGAGACCATCCAGGGATTAAAAATTGCCCTCTGGGGTGATTTGAAATACGGGCGGACGATACATTCCCTGATTTTCGCGCTGGCCAAGTTCGGGGCAAATATCCTTTTCTGCCCTTCCCCGGGGCTGGAAGTGCCGGAGCACGTCATCAAGAAATTAACCGCCGAGTACGGGGGGAAGCTGGCCAAATACGCAACCCTTGACCAAACGACGAAAAACGCCTTTTCTTACCTGGATGCCGTCTACATGACGCCGAACAGCCCGCACCAGCTGGCCATGATGTCCGACGTAAACGTTCAGTTTGAACTGGAGTCGGGAGTCGATGCCCTTTACGTAACGCGCCCCCAGAAAGAAAGATTCGCCGCCGGCGAAGAAAGCCAGGACCAGACCCCGTTCCCGGTAGTCGACAAAAAACTGCTCCAGGATAAGGCCTTCCGGAAAACGCTGGTCATGCATCCGCTGCCCCGGGTTGACGAACTGGCCTACGAAATGGATGCCGACCCGAGAAGCAAATATTTTGAGCAGGCGGCGCACGGAGTGCCGGTCAGAATGGCGCTCATCGCCATGCTGCTGGGGCTTAAAGAAATTCCGCCGTCCCCGGATGACACTACCCCGGCAGCTGACTACCCGCGTTATGAGCATGATTCCGGAGCCATGTGTGCCAACCCGCGCTGTGTTTCGATACAGAAAACCGAGCTGCAATATCTCAAGCCGGACTTTAAAATTGTGAATCGTGAGCCGCTGACGCTGAGGTGTGTCTACTGTGAACACGGCTTCGAACCGGGATATGTCGCCAGTACCGAATGGCATGAAGGTAAAACGGCCACTAAAATATACCATTACGCCGACAGCCGCTGGGCAAGAAAAATCAGGCCGGAAAATCTGATCGTTTTTAGTTCGGAAGATGAAGCCAGGGCTGATGGATTTAATCCCAGCCATGACGTTTTGGAGCACCCCCCCGGAAAGTCATGATTAAAGCCGGGTTTTTGGAGCAGCCCTCGAAAAGTCGTCATTAAAGTTAGGTCAGGGAACGAGTGGAATCTTTACTGATACGAAACGGCCGGTTAATCGACCCCAGCCAGAACCTGGACAGAATTGGCGACCTGTGTATCAGTGAAGGTAAGATTTATAGCCTGGAGAATGCGCCGCCGCCTGATTCGCAAGTCCTTAACGCCGAAGGTCTCATCGTCTGCCCCGGATTCATCGACTTCCATTGTCACCTGCGACAGCCCGGTTACGAGGCGAAGGAGACCATTGCCACCGGCGCGCGTGCCGCCGCCAGGGGCGGTTTCACCACCGTCTGCTGCATGCCCAACACCAATCCCCCGCTGGACAGTCCGGAGGTGATCGATTATATCCTCCGGGAAGCGGCTAAAGAAGCGGTTGTCCGGGTCCTGCCCATCGGCGTTATCTCCAGGGGCAGGCAGGGAAAAGAGTTGACCGATATGGGCAGGCTGGCGGCCGCCGGAGCCGTCGCTTTCAGCGATGACGGTACCCCGGTGAGCAGTTCACCGTTGATGTACCAGGCGCTTGATTGCAGCCGCACCGTCGGTTTACCCGTCATCGACCACTGCGAGGACCTCACCCTGAGCCAGGGAGGCCAGATGCATGAAGGCCGGGTATCTCTGGAACTGGGTCTCCAGGGTATACCCTCCGCCGCGGAAGAAAATATGGTCGCCCGTAACTTAACCCTCGCCGGGCAGCTGCCGGGCAGCCACCTGCACATTGCCCACGTCAGCACCGAGGGGTCAGTGGAGCTTATCCGCCGTGCCCGGGAGAAGGGCGTCCCGGTCACCGCCGAGGTCACCCCGCACCACCTGACCCTGACCGATGAGGCGGTCAGAGGTTATAATACCGACGCCAAGGTAAGCCCCCCGCTGAGAACGGAGCGAGATATCCGGGCTTTAATAGGCGGACTTAAGGAGGGGGTAATCGATTTTATCGTTACCGACCACGCTCCCCATGCCGGGGTAGACAAGCGGTGTGAATTCAACCGGGCGGCTTCCGGCATCAGCATTTTTGAAACCGCCCTGGGCAGCCTGATGGGACTGGTGCACGAGGGGCAACTGACCCTGAATATGCTCATTTCCCGGCTGACCGCCGACCCGGCCAAAATCTTTCGCCCTGAAAAGCCGGGTACATTGCAAGGAGGCACTCCGGGAGACGTTAGCGTCTCTGGCCCGGCCAAATTCTTTCGCCCTGAAAAGATGGGTACATTACAAGGGGGCGCCCCGGGAGACGTTACTATTTTTGACCCGGACAAAGAATGGCTGGTAGACACGGCGGATTTTGTCTCCAAGGGTAAAAATACGCCGCTGGCCGGCGCAGTGCTGAAGGGGAAAGTGATGGCCACCGTTTACGGGGGAAAGCTGGTCTACCGGGACGAAGCGATTAAGTTGACTACGTTTCAGGGAAATCAGTGACAGGTATGACGCGACAGGAACCGGAAAAAAATGTTTTGGGGGAAACAAAGCGTTCGTAGTTAGCTACGAGTTTGTTTTATAGTTATGTTAACCGGGTGCAATTACAGGTGGTGTGAAGAGGGAAAGAAAAGACGTGGTGGATGAGTGACCCCATCCCCTGTATCCCCTTTTTCAAAGTGGGAGACAACTTCTCTCTTTGAAGGGGGTAAACTTGATTGATAAAAGTGGTAGGGGAAGGGGAAGAATTTAGAAGAAAATCCCCCTTAGTCCCCCTTTTTCAAAGTGGGAGACAACTTCTCCCTCTCCCAAAGGGAGAATGAGAGGGGTTTTATGGGGACAATGGGGGCAGGGCTGGAAATGACGGACGGATGGAAAAAGGAGATGATTTGAAGCAGTTATCCGCTTTGAAGCAAATTTCGGCCAGGATCATCAGTAATGAACAGGTTATGGCCGGGCTGGAACGGCCGGCGGCACACAGCACTTCCGGCAGTTGGCTGATGCGGCTGAAATGTCCGGAGATTGCCGGGGAGGCGGCGCCGGGGCAGTTTGTGATGGTGCGCTGCGGGACGGAAAGCGTCCTGCCCCGTCCCTTCAGCCTGCACCGGGTAAATGATAATGGCGATATCGCCTTGCTTTACGCGGTCTGGGAGGGGGGCAGGGGTACCAACTGGCTTTCCCGCCGCCGGGCGGGCGAAAAGATAGAGCTGCTCGGCCCGCTGGGTAACGGGTTTTCGGTTTCCCCCGACGCCCGCCGTCTGCTGCTGGTGGCCGGGGGCATGGGCGTCGCCCCGCTGTGTTTCCTGGCCGATACCGCCGTCAGGCAAAAGAAAGCGGTGACGCTGCTGATGGGCGCCTGTTCCGCGGAACATCTTTTACCGGACGCCCCGCCTGCCCAGGAGCCGCTCGCCGACGGCATCCCGCCCGTCGACGTCAATATTATAAAAATCACCGAAGACGGGTCTGAAGGTTTCAAAGGGCTGGCGACCGACCTGATAAAAAATCATATCGACCAGGCCGACCAGGTATTCGCCTGCGGTCCGGCGGGTATGTACCGGACGATGGCGGCGCTCAGCGAAAAATTCCCCAAATTAAAATCAGCCCAGGTTTCCCTGGAGACAAGGATGGCCTGCGGACTGGGTACCTGCTACGGCTGCACGATAAAAACCAGACACGGGCTGGCCCAGGTCTGCCGGGACGGCCCGGTCTTTGCTTTAGAGGATATCGACTGGGAAGCGCTAAGCCCGGTCTGAAGCCTCTTTTTAAAGCGAGGTGCTTTTACCTTCCCACCTTCCTTCTTTAAGCCATTGTTTCCGGGAAGCGTAAAAATTATCCCACTCGACGGAACCGACCGGCAGGGTCATCCCGCCGTCTACGGTCAGGCTGGTGCCGGTAATCATCCTGGCCCGCTCCGAAGCCAGGAAGACGACCGCGTCCGCCTGGTCTTCCGGCAAAAGGAAATCGTTCAGGGCGGTGGCTTTACGCATTTTTTCTTTAATTTCAGGTGTCATCCGGCTCTCCACCACCTGAGTAAGGGTGGAACCCGGGCAGACCGCGTTGACGTTTATCTTATACGGCCCGAGTTCGAAAGCGGCGTGCCGGGTGAAACCGAGGACAGCCGCCTTGGCCGCGCTGTAGGCGATGCCGCCGTACATGGTCATTCTTAATCCGGCGATGGAAGCCATATTGACTATCTTGCCGCCGCCTCTTTGCTTCATAACCTCGGCCACCGCCTTGGTGCAGTTGAAAAGACCTTTCAGATTAATTTCCATTGCCCAGTCCCACTCCGCGGCCGGTAAATCTTCGAGCAATATGGCATGGTCGCCACCCACGTTATTGACCAGGATATCAATGCCTCCCCAGTCGGCGACAATTTTGGCCACCATCGTTTTGACCTCGTCTTCTTTAGTGACGTTAGCGCTGAAAGCAATCGCTTTCCTGCCCAGGGCTTCCACTTCACGGGCGGTCCGGTCGGCATCCGACAAATCAGCCACCGCGACATCAACGCCCTCTTCAGCCAGCGCCCGGCAAATGGCTTTGCCCAGGCCACGGCCACCCCCGGTCACCAGCGCTTTTTTACCTTCTATGCCATAGCTTGAGCCAGCCATAAGTGAGCCTCCTCTGTTTCCCGGTATTTTGCTCTGTATTTTACACCATTACCTGGCGCGGCACCAGCGCCGGAG
>CBDUSH010000035.1:0-14453 GCA_965369965.1 uncultured bacterium
CGAATTTTATTTTGCCGTTAAAGTGTCGTTTTATGCTATTCCCGGGCTCGCCTGGTCTATGATTACTCTCTCTTCCCCCGCCTGCTTCACCACCTCTCCGATGGTGATGGCTTCCGGGAGGGCTTTCCGGAGCTTGGCCGCGTTTCCCGGGGAACTGATGAGCGCCATCCCGATGCCCATGTTAAATACCCGGTACATTTCCATCTCGTCAACGTTGCCCTGTTCCCTTATCAACTGAAAAATTGGAGGTATCATCCACGCCTGACGGTTAAACCTGGCCGTCAGGTCAGGCGGCAATATCCGGGGCACGTTATCAATCAGCCCGCCGCCGGTAATATGCGCCAGCCCCTTGATTCGGGGCAGCAGCCGCTTGATCTCTTTGTAATAGCACCGGTGCGGCTCCAGCAGTTCTTCTCCCAGTGTCCGCCCCAGCTCTTTATAATGCTGCCGGAATTGGTCGGCATCAAAAATCCGGCGTACCAGCGAGTAGCCGTTGGTGTGCAGTCCGCTGGAGGGCAGGCCCAGAATGGTGTCACCGGCCCGGATGGCTTCCCCCGCGGCCAGGTTTTCTTTTTCCACCACCCCGACGATAAAGCCCACCAGGTCATAGTCTTTCCCGGCATACAGGCCGGGCATCTCGGCGGTCTCCCCGCCAATCAGGGCACAGCCGACATCCCGGCAGGCCTGCGCCAGTCCCCGGGCAATATCTTCCACCTGCTCCGGTACCAGCCTGCCCGTGCCGATGTAGTCCAGGAAAAAAAGCGGCTCCGCCCGGCAGGTAAGGATGTCGTTGACGCAGTGATTGACCAGGTCAATGCCGATGGTGTCGTGCTTGTCCAGGTCGGCGGCAATCTTGAGCTTGGTGCCCACGCCGTCGGCGCTGGATACCAGCACCGGCTGCCGGTAGCCTTTAAGCTCGAAAAGTCCGCCGAAGAATCCCACCCCGCTCAGTACCCCGGGAACGTGCGTGGAGCGGGCCTGTTTGCCGATGAGGTCCTTGGTTTTGGCGGCGATATCGATATTAACGCCCGCCGAGGCGTACGTCTGCCTGACTGCCTTGCTCCTCATGCCGGAATACCCCTCTTCCTGGATTACCGGAAACCGCTTAGCCCAGGCCCAGTCCCTGGTATATCGCCGGGAAGTCCAGATTCTGCCCGGCGATTTCGGTAACCCGGGTCAGCTTCTTTTCCTGATTTAACCTGGTCTGTCCCAGGGCGTCTTCAATGCTCGTCAAGATGGCATCGGTATCGCTCCGGGTTAAAACAATGGGAACTTTTTTGTCTTCGGCTTTATACCTGACGTATTCAATCGGCGTTGCCTCACCGCTGACTACCAGGCATCGTACCGATGTCTCCAGCGCCGCCATCTGCATATCCGGCCGGTCATCCCGGACGATCACCGCTTTATTCGGCTTGCGCCCGAAGTAGTCCAGGCCGGAATCTACGCTCATGGCGCCCACCATCAGGTTTTCCACCAGCTCGGCTGACCTTTCCGCGCTGTTCAGGATTTTGCCCTGGACGGCGTCAGCCAGTTCAGCCACGGTCAATGACAAAAGGGTCCTGTCTTCGGGCAGTACCCCCAGCAGCTTGATCCCCGCCGCTTCAAGCTCCGCCGAAAGCTCTTCGGTCAGGCGCTTTAACTGGCTCCTGGGCACTTTGTTCAGTACCACACCCAGCAGGTTTTCGCCGAGCGCCTTGCCCATTTTCAGGAACGGAGACGGGGAAGACTGTCCGGAAAAGCTGCCGACAATGATCACTCTGGCGCCCGGTATTTCGGGAACCGTCAGGCCGGATTCGTCCGACCCGCCGCCACCTTCGATGATAATAACGTCTTTGTCCCCGGCAATTCTGGTCACGGCCTCTCTAAGTTTGGTCACCGGTGGACACAGCGCATCGGCGGACTCGGTGAGCCCCAGTGCCTGTTTCATAAAAGCGGCATCGCCGCTTCCGCCGGCCGGTCTTAAAAAGCCCACTTTCTTGCCGTCACTCAGCAGGCGTTTGCCTACGCTGACCCCGACGGTAGTTTTCCCGGCCCCTTCCTCCGCAGAAACTATATGCAGTGCAACCAAGTTTCACCTCCAGTTATGTTTCCTGAAATCCGAACCCGCATTTATTATAATGCCAAACCCCGCATTCGTAAAGTGAGCGCCACGATACAACGTACCCGGTTTTCTCCACCCGTTTAAAGAAGTCCGGGAGTTTTTTAAAGAGAGGCGTGAAATTTGTCTCGAAGAATGGGCTATCGTATACTAGCATATGTCATCGCCGTTAACTAAACGGGACGGTTGCCCCGAGTTAAAAATTGTTTCGGAAAGACGAATGCCCGGGTTCGAAAAAAATTAAAGTTGCTTGCCGTCTCCGGATTGAAAAACGGGCAAACCGGGTTGATACCGTTCTCCGGAGGCAAGGTCTTTCCGGCCGGAAAGGGCCGGAAAGGCGGGAGTAAGATGAGGCTTCAATACGAGATAACCCTGTTTATCTTTATTATCTTGCTGGTGGTTGGCATTGGCGGCGCCACCGTTATGCTCCGTTTTCAACAGCAGGCGGCTATCGCCCAGTACGAGGAGTCGGCATTGACGGTGGCCGAGATGTTTCGGGACTCCCTGGAACACGAGATGATGGAAGGTAATTCGCAGCACGTACAGGAAGTGGTCGCCAGTTTTGCGGCCAAGAATGTCGTCAACGAATTGGTGATTGTCTCTGTCGAACAGAAAGTATTCGCCTCCGGCGATGTTTCGGAAATCGGCTCTACCCGGGATGACCCTGAAATCTCCCGGGCACTGTCTTCCGGAGAAACGGTAGTCAGGACCGAGGAGCGGTACGGTCAAAACGAGCTCTGCGTTATCTACCCGGTGGTGAATAAACCGCAATGTCAGAGCTGTCACGGTGCTGGGAAAGAGATTCTGGGAGTAATCGAGATTGGTCTGAACCGGAGCTCGATTGATGACCAGATAAGGAACCAGATACTCATTATGGTGCTGATAGGCGGCCTGACTTTTATCTCCATTGGGGCAGCCATAGCCTTCATGCTCCGATCGGCGGTGATGAATCCCCTTTCCAAGCTGGCCGCTTCGGCGAGTCGACTGGCGCGGGGTGATTTTAGCGCCCGGGCGGAAGTGGCCAGGAAAGACGAGGTGAGCATGGTGGCGCGTACCTTCAATGACATGGCGGAGCGGGTAGAGCAATACGCCGGTGCCCTGGAGGAGTCAAAAGCAGATCTGGAGCAAAGGGTGGAGGAAAGAACAAAGCAGGTGCAACAGTTGGCGGTGGTACGCGGGCAACTGCTGGAGAGGCTCATCTCGGCGCAGGAAGAGGAGCGGCGCCGGGTAGCGCGGGAACTGCATGACGAAGCCGGTCAGTCGTTGACTGTACTCATGACCGGTATCGGTAAGGCAATAGACGCCCTGCCGGAGGGCGCTACCGAGGCGAATGAAGAGTTATCCCGGTCCCACGGCCTGGCGGCGCAGACCCTGGCCGAGCTGCGTAAATTGATTTATGACCTTCGTCCGGAAGTCCTTGACCAGTTGGGCCTGGTGCCGGCACTGCGTTCCTATATAAAACGGAGACTGGATACGGAAAAAATCAAACTGCAGCTCAATTTCTCCGGGGTAAGGGAGCGATTTTCCCCGCAGGTGGAGACGACCCTGTTCCGGATTATCCAAGAGGCGGTGACCAATATCGTCCGCCATGCCGAAGCCTCCGTGGTGAAAATCGAGGTGGCGGCTAAAAATTCCATGGTGACGGCCATCATCGAGGATAATGGTAAAGGATTTGACGTCGAGGCCGCCTTCGGGTCACCGGAATCGTGGGGGCTGCGTGGTATGCGGGAAAGAGTGACCATCGTCGGCGGTGAACTGAGCATTAAATCCAGAACCGGCGGCGGTACCCGCCTTAAATTTCAGATACCCCTGGAGAATGTTTGAAGATGGCCAAATTGCGCGTTTTAATCGTTGATGACCACGGAATTGTACGGGCGGGGATAAAGTCGTTGCTGGAGAGTCAGCCTGACATCGAGGTGGTCGGGGAGGCAGCGGGGGGAGAAGAGGCCATCGAGAAGAGCCGCCAGCTTAAGCCGGATATGGTGCTCATGGACATTGCCATGCCGGGAATGAACGGAATTGAAGCCACCCGCGGCATAAAGAAGGAACGACCGGACACGATTGTGCTTGTCCTCACCATGCACGATGATGCCGAATTTTTCTTTCCCGTGCTGCGGGCGGGGGCCTCCGGATATCTCCTGAAAGGGGCACCGCCATATGAACTGCTGTACGCTATTCAGACGGTACGCCAGGGGCAGGTTTTTCTTTCGCCGGCGATAACTAAAGTATTGCTGGAACCGCTGGTGGTCAGCGCCGATGGCCCGGAAGACGAGAAGTATAAAGGATTGACCAGGCGGGAAAAAGAAGTGCTGCGGCTGGCGGCGGCGGGCCGGACAAACCGGGAGATGGCCGAAGCGCTCTTCCTCAGTGTCCGCACGGTGGAAAAACACCGCCAGGCGGTAATGCACAAACTGGGTTTAACCAGGCGTGAAGACCTGACCAAATATGCCCTGCGTAAAGGCCTGATTGACTTTGAGGAGTAAACCGGTTTTGACGCCGGTCACCGGTGGTATTCCGAAACGGAAGAGACCCTATTTTATGGTTTAACGACCCGTAACATTCCTTTCAAAGGAGGGTTGAGTAATGTCAAACACAGAACTTCTGGAGCGGGCAAAACGGGTACTGGCCGGGGCACATACCAACCTGCCCGGCGCCGGCTTCGCCTCCCGGTTTATGGTTAAGGGAGAGGGAGCCCACCTGTGGGACGCGGATGGTAAGGAGTATATTGACTTCGTATTGTCGGCGGGGCCACTTATCTTCGGACATAGTGATCCGTTATTGATCCAGGCTCTGAAAGACCAGCTGGACGCCCTATGGTCGCTGAATTCGACCGTTTACCAGCAGTCCGCGTTGGAAGTGGAACTGGCCGAAAAATTCGTCCGGCACGTACCCTGTGCCGAGAAATTTCACTCCAATCCGACGGCTTCCGAGACGGTACAGATGGTTATCAGACTTGCCCGCGCTTACACCGGACGGCGCCGCTTCATCCGCTTTGAAGGGCATTATCACGGCTGGTTCGATAACATCATGGGCGGAGTGGTGGGTGGGGCGGATACCGGCCGGCCTTTTCCCAGGGAGGACCGCCAGACTCTGGAAGCAGAGGGGAAATATGCCGCTGATCTGGAGCAGAGTTTTCTGCTGCCGTGGAACGACGCCGAAATTCTGGAACAAACCCTCAAGAAATACGGAGAGGAGGTGGCCATGGTCATCATGGAGCCGATTCTCTGCAACGCTGGCTGCTGCCCACCCCGGCCGGGGTACCTGGAGAGAGTCAGACAACTTTGCTCCGAGTACGGCGTCGTTCTCTGCTTCGATGAGGTAATCACCGGTTTCAGAGTTGCCATCAACAGCGCCCAGGGGTGGCTCGGGGTGACTCCGGATGTGGCTACCTTTGGTAAAGCGGTGGCCGGAGGGTTGCCCCTGGCCGCCTTCGCCGGCAAAGCTGATTTGATGGACCTTATCCTTGAGAAGAAGGTTGTTTCCGGAGGAACCTTCGGCCGGTATCCCCTCGGGCTGGCCGCCGCTCTGGCCAGCATCCGGATTCTGGAAAGTGATGACGGCGCATTTTACCGGAGGATTGACCATATTCAAAAACAACTCACCGACGGGTTAAAGGAAATCAGCCGGAGACTGGGTATTCCCCTCTTTATTCAGGGCACCCGGGGTGTCTTCATTACCCGGTTCATGGAGACCGATAGCGAGGTCGCCTATGCGGTGACTGATTTCGCCGGCGTGGATGCGCCAAAAGAACGGCGGTGGGCGGAACTCATGGCCGAAGAAGGTATTCTTCTCATGTTCGGCGGCCGGTTCTACATCAGTTCAGCACATACCGGGGCAGATGTCGACCGGACACTGGCCGGCGCGGAACGGGTGATGCGTAAACTCTAGGCGGCCAACGAGCTTGACGGCAGGCTGACGTCCGGTCAGTATTTTAGTAACAGGGTAATAAAGGAGTGAAAACAGGGGACGATGATAATTGAAATGAAGACCGGTACCGTCCGGGAAGACGTAGATAGCGTTGTCCAGCGGGCGGAGTCGCTGGGATTTGAAGTGCAATTGAATGTGGGCACAGACAAAACAGTGGTTGCCATCCTGGGCGGTAATACCGGGCAGTTGCCGACCGATGTATTTGCCGTACTTCCCGGAGTGGAGAGCGTAACCCGTATCATGAAACCATACAAGCTTTCCTCCCGTGAGTTCAAGGCCGGGGACAGCCGGGTCTCCATTGGCGGCGTAGAGGTTGGGGGTAAACGTGTCGTCGTCATGGCCGGGCCCTGCGCCGTGGAGAATGAAGAACAGATAACAGCCGCCGCCCGGGCAGTCAAGGAGGCCGGCGCCAGCATCCTGCGCGGGGGCGCTTTCAAGCCGCGCACCTCTCCTTTCAGCTTCCAGGGACTGGAGAAAACCGGATTGGAATTTCTGACGCGGGTCGGGAAACAATTTGCCATTCCCGTGGTCACCGAAGTGGTCGACCCTCATGACGTCGAGATGGTAGCTACTTATGCCGATATCCTGCAGATTGGCTCTCGCAATATGCAAAATTTTGCCCTTTTGACGGCCGCGGGCAAGAGTAGGCGTCCGGTGATCCTCAAGCGCGGGTTTTCCTGTACGGTTACGGAGTGGCTCACCGCAGCCGACTATCTGCTGGCGGAGGGCAACGACCAGGTTATTTTGTGTGAAAGAGGAATCAGGACATTTGAAGACAGCACCCGCTTTTCCCTGGATATATCTTCAGTGCCGGTAGTCAAGAATGCCAGTCACCTGCCGGTGATTGTCGACCCCAGCCATGCCGCCGGTCACTATTCACTGGTGCCGGCGATAGCTAAAGCGGCGGTGGCCGCCGGCGCCGACGGCCTGCTGATTGAAGTCCATCCCAACCCGAAGGAGGCCCTGGTGGATGGCCTCCAATCCCTGACGGTATCGGGTTTTGCTAAGTTGATGGAGGAACTCAGGGCTATCGCCGGTGCGGTGGGCAGGCATGTTTAACCGTCAGTGACGCGCACCCAGCGGCTGACCGGAAATTGCAAAGCAGCTACCCGGCAGCGAGGCCATACGGCTCTTGCCCGGTACTGGCTTGTCTTCCCGAATCTAAACTCCTATACTTAAATGGGAGGAAGAACGTGATTTATCTTTATGTTCCGGCGGAAAATGCCGGACGTATCTGCCGGTGGAGACCTGAGCGGTGAGATTCCTGACCAATCTGACCCTCGGAAAAAAAATCACCCTCCTGACCACGATTGGACTACTCCTGGGAGTTGGTATCTTCAGCTCCCTGGGTATGCGAGCGGTGAACAAAGCCACCGAAACCATGCTACAGGACCGCCTGACTACGGCACGTCTGGTGGCGGATTATGTGGATGAGGCACTGGGACGTGCCCTGAGTGAACTGGAAAATACCGCTCGAATGGTGGATGGCGGGGGAGAAGAAAACCTGGCAGCACCGGTGACGGCGCTGGAGAATATATATTCCCGACTGTTAATCTACACTCATGGGGTGTACTATTTCGACGAAACCGGAAATTTGACCTGGAGTAAGCCGGAGGCACCGGAGATAACCGGTACCCGGATTGACGATTATCCCGGTATCAGCCGGCTGGTGGTTGAGGGAGGCTCTGGAATTTCCGGGATGGCCGAGGCGCCGGTAACCGAAGTGCCGGTAATATTTCTGGCCAGCACGACCAAAGCGGGGGGCGAAGACACCGGCGTTCTCGTGGTCGCTATTGACCTGGCCCGGTCGAGCATCGGCGGCTTCGTCCGGCCGATAAGGCTGGGGGAGACGGGCTATGTCGAGATTGTGGACCGGAACGGGATAGTGGTCAGCCGGACGGAACCCGGGCCGAGGCTGGCCCCCTTTGAAAAAAGCGACCACAGCGGTCGTTTTGCGGCTCTTATCAGCGCCGGAGAGCCGGCGCAAGGGGTGTGCCATACCTGCCATGAGTCGGAGACGGTGGCCAGAGAGGACGTGCTGGCTTTTATGCCTCTGTCTCAGGCGCAGTGGGGGGTGGTTATCCGGCAGGCGGAAGAGGAAGCACTGGCGCCGACCAATGCCCTGCGTCAGAACCTGCTCTTCTTCGGGGTAGGGTTGGTTACCATCGCCCTTATGCTCGTCGCCATAACCACCCGAGATATCGGGAGTCGTATAAGGACGCTTACCGCTGCTTCCAAGAAAATCGCCGAAGGGGATCTGGTCAGCCCGGTGACAACGCCGGGGAAAGATGAGGTGGGCATCTTAGCCCAGACGCTCGACGATATGAGGATAAAGCTGAAAACCTCCTATGGCGAGCTGGAACAGAAGACCGGTGAATTGGCGTCACTTCTTTCCGTGTCTGAAATACTGACCTCCGCATCTGAATTACCCAACCTCCTGGAGGCGGTCGTGGCCAAGGCGGTGGAGATTATCGCCGGAACGGACGCCGGGGTGCTCCTTCTAGAGAGTGCCGAGTCGAGTGGGTGGCGGGTGCAATGCGCCGTGGGCCTGGATAAGAAACCCCTTGTCGAATTCACCTATAATCCGGATGCTAATGCCGGTGCGGATTCATCCCCGGAGATGACCGGCAGAGAACAAAAAGGTCTCTCCGGAGAAACGGCTAGAGCTTTTCTCAGCTACGGGGTATTGGCGGACCGGGTTCAGAGTCGCATTATCGCGGAGGTGCTGCATCGGAACCGGTATTGCGGCAGCCTGATAATGATCAGCTTTAAGGACGAGCAGGCTTTTTCCGAGTCGGACCAGCGTCTTTTACAGACTATCGCCGATTATATCGCCATTGCTATCGAGAGGGCGCAACTGACCAAAGAAGCCGAAGAGGCACATGCCCTCCACGAGGCAGACCGGCTGAGGTCGCATTTTATATCTTCAGTCTCTCATGAATTGAGGACGCCGCTGACGCTAATCAAAGGCTATTCGACGTCACTGCTCCGGCAAAATGTTTCCTGGGGTGAGGAAACTCAGCGGGAATTCCTCCAGATTATTGACGAAAAAACCGACGAGTTACGCGACCTGATAGATAAGCTCCTGCAGTCGGCCAAGCTGGAGGCGGGCGCTTTGAGACTAGTAAAAGAACCGGTGCTCATCCCCTTACTGGCGCGAAAAGTCGCCGAAGACCTGACCATCAGATTGAAGAAACACAATATTGATATCAGGTTCGAGCCGGCTTTCCCGGTAGTTGAAGCCGACCAGCGTCTCGTGGAGCAGGTATTGCGTAATCTGGTGGAAAATGCTATAAAATACTCACCGGAAGGCGGCGAGATTATTGTCGCCGGTGAGGTCGAGGATGGGGAAATCCAGGTCAGTGTTAGTGACAGTGGAGTAGGTATCCCGGCGGAACACCAGGACCGGGTTTTTGAGAGGTTTTACCGGGTAGACAACCCGTTGACACGAGGTGCCTCCGGCAGCGGGCTGGGTCTTTCCATCACCAGGGGGCACGTCGAGGCTCACGATGGCCGGGTCTGGCTGGAGAGCACGGTTGGTAAAGGAAGCAAGTTTTACTTCAGCCTGCCGCTGGAAACGGCGCCGGGCAGCCAGCGAAAACCGGGGATAGAAAGAGATTAATGAAGTCGAAAAACACAATCCTGCTGGTCGACGATGACCCTCAGCTGATCAAACTAGTCCGGGTTAACCTTGAGTCGGTGGGGAGCCGGGTGCTGGTGGCCATGGACGCGCCGTCGGCTCTCGAAGCGGTAAGTCTGGAGGCACCTGACCTGATAATACTGGATATCATGCTGCCCGGTATCGACGGCTACGAACTTTGCCGCCGCATCAGGGAGTTTTCGGCGACACCCATTATCATGCTGACGGCCAAGGTGGAGGACGTTGATAAAGTGAAAGGACTGAAGCTGGGAGCCGATGATTATCTGACCAAACCGTTTAATGTGCAAGAACTGCTGGCCAGAATAGAGGCCGTTCTCCGGCGTTCCGGTTCTCCCGAAGAGACCCGGGCGCCCCATTCTTTCATCGGCAATGAAATCACGGTTGATTTCGTGCAGCACAGGGTCACGGTACGAGACCAGGAAGTCAGCTTAACCGCCACTGAATACAAGCTCCTTTTCCAGCTGGTGAGCAATGCCGGTCGGGTAATGCTGCACCGCGACTTGTTGACCAAAGTCTGGGGCAGTGAATACCAGGAAGAGTTGGAATACCTGCGGGCCTATATTCGTCACCTGCGCCAGAAGTTAGAAGATGATCCGCATCATCCCAGGCATATCGTGTCCAAGCCGGGCATAGGTTACATGTTTGCTTTTCCCAAATAAGTACCCCCCGGTATCGTAATCACTTCACCCTGCAAAAGTGGCGATATTTTCACTGCCGAGGATAGGCTATATTTTGACTTCCCCAAAGACGAGCCTTTAAAGTTGCCGTCACTTCACCCTGTTAAAATGGCTAATTTTCATATTTTTTTCATTTTTTTGCCCCCTTTTTCACGCCTTTTTCATTATAAAAACAGTAGTCTATATTTGCGTGGTGATGAGAGGCGATGCCAGACTGTCTTCAGGGTCTGATTTAACCCGGAAAATGAAGGCAGTCGGGTCGTTGCCGCTATCTGCTCGAAATGAAAATCAATAAGCAGGTTTTACGTTTCGGATAAAGAAATCAGGGGCGTAAGTCAGGTAATGACGAGGTCCGAGAAGCATTAAATATGAAAAGGAGGGATAAAAAATGGCAGCGTGGTTGATATTTGTAATAGTGGTAGGGGGGTTGATATTACTTACCGGTGGGGTAAGGATAGTGAAGCAGTATGAGCGCGGGGTGGTGTTACGTTTCGGGAAGCTGGTTGGGGTGAGGGAGCCCGGGTTTAACGTAATAATCCCCTTTGTTGACCGGATGACGAAGATAAGTTTGCGGATAGTGCCTTACGTGCTGGAGCCGCAGGAGATAATAACCAAAGACAACGTCACGGTGAGGGTGGATGCGGTGGTATATTTCAGAGTGATAGACCCGGTAAAAGCGATGATAAACGTGGAGGGGCACCGGGAAGCGATAATCCAGCTGGCGTTGACGACACTACGGAGTGTACTGGGACAGTCTGAGCTGGACGAATTACTGGCGCATCGCGACCAGATAAACCTGAGGTTACGGGAAATAATCGATGAGCAGAGTGAGGGGCCGTGGGGGATAAGGGCGACCCTGGTGGAAGTAAAAGACGTTTTGCTGCCGGAATCGATGCAGCGTGCCATGGCCAAGCAGGCGGAGGCGGAGAGAGAGAAGCGGGGTAAAGTGATACACGCGGAAGGGGAGCGGCAGGCGGCGGAAGCTCTGGCGCAGGCGGCGGAGATAATCCAGAGTCAGCCGGCGGCGTTGCAGCTAAGGTATCTGCAAACGCTGGTTGAGATGGCCGGTGAACGTAACAGCACCATTATCCCGTTGACCATAGATATCCAGAGTGCCCTGGCCGGTATCCAGAAACTGAGCGGTAAATAGGCCGGTTGACGTAACAGGAAGAAGTAATCGCAGAAAGACGCTGAGAAATGACGCATTTGAAAAGGGCCGGTGCCTTACTGGTGCTCTTACTCGCCCTGGTTTTTATCGGGCTGAGGATAATGCCGGTACCAGATGTTTTGATGGATTTTGGTTTTCACACGCGGGACGCGGAGGCAAATAGAGCCGAATGGGCCAGCCAACCGATACGGTTCGTCAGCTCTTCGCTCTGTGTTGATTGTCACCGGGAAAATTACGGTATGTGGGAGCAAGGGAACCACCGGACAGTCAGCTGCGAGAACTGCCACGGTCCGGCCAAACAACACCTGGAGACGGGGGAACCTCCCAGTATAAATACAGATCAGGATCTCTGCGGGTTATGCCATGCCCAACTCATCTCCCGTCCCAGCAGTTTCCCCCAGGTGAATATGGCGGAGATGGGCAACGGTGAAGACTGCGTATCCTGCCATGACCCGCATGAACCCCGGGCGGGGATGCCGCCCCAGGTGCCGCATTCTTTAGAGGCGCGCACCGAATGTCAGTCCTGCCATGGCCCGCATGAGCCGTGGGAGCAGCCTCCGCCCGAAGTGGTACATACCCTCGAGGGGCGCACGGAGTGCCTCTCCTGCCACGGCCCAACCGAGCTCAGAGGTCTGACGCTACCCCATATTCCACATTCTCTGGAAGGACGCGACAACTGCCTCGAATGCCATAATTCCGGGGCCATTAAGCCTTTCCCGGCGGACCACACCGGGCGTAAAAGTGCCTCTTGTCAGACCTGTCACCAGTCAACCGAGAAGAAAGACCCGGTACCCGCGGTGGCGCCACCGGTAATACCCGCCCCAGCCCCGGCGCCAGCTCCGCAGCCGGTACCAACCCCGGCGCCGGCCACCGCTACGCCGACGATAATACCGCATGACCTGGGAGGGCGGGACGACTGCCTGATGTGTCACGCCGGAGGCAGCCTGGCGGTGCCTGACGACCATGCCGGGCGTAGCAGCCAAACCTGTACGAGTTGTCATAGCAACGCATGACGGAGGAAAGATGAAAATATCCCGCCGGAATTTTATTAAACTCGGCTCCCTGGGATTATTGGGAGGAGCTATTGCCGGTGCGGTACCGGGTGTGAGACAAGATATGGCGCTGGCGAGGGACGTTTCCGGTTCTCTGTCAATGGCAAATATCAGCGACGGAGGGTGGGAGAAGCATTACTGGGGCTTTGCCTGCGATAACGATAAATGTATCGGCTGCGGACGGTGTGTCGTGGCCTGCAAGCTGGAAAATGACGTTCCCTGGGAACCGGAGTTCAACCGGACCTGGGTGGAAAGATATATCATCACCGAAGAAGGGGAAATTTTCGTGGACTCGCCGAATGGTGGTAGAGATGGCTTCGGGGCGGAGTACGTGAATGTAAAGTACCGTGACCTGGATATCAGGAAGAGTTTCTTTATCCCCAAATTGTGTAACCAGTGTGATAATCCTCCCTGCGTGACGGTGTGTCCGGTGGGGGCTACCTACATGACCGATGACGGGGTAGTCCTGATTGACCGGGAACACTGCATCGGTTGCCGGTACTGTATTCAGGCGTGTCCCTACGGAGCCAGGTTTTTCCTTCACGAGGAAGGAATCGTTGATAAGTGTACCTGGTGTTACCACCGGATAAGCAAAGGACTGCTGCCGGCTTGCGTGGAAGTCTGCCCGGTGGGGGCCAGGGTTTTTGGCGACCTGCGGGACCCGGCGAGTCCGGTAACGAAAATACTCAAGGAGCAACGGGTCTACGTTTTAAAACCGGACCTGGGCACCGAGCCGAAGGTCTACTATATCGGATTTGAAAAGGGGGTGCATTAGGCCGTGGTGGGGTTTATATTTCCGAATGAAGGCGCCATCAATTGGGATCTGCTCATTGTCATCTATCCTTATATTACCGGGCTGGTGGCGGGCGCTTTCATCGTGTCGTCTCTGTACCATGTTTTCGGGTTGAAGAAGCTTAAACCGGTAGCCCGTTTTTCACTGGTCACGGCACTGGCCTTTCTGCTGGTAACGCCGTTGCCGTTGACTCTCCACCTGGGCAGACCGGAAAGGGCGCTGGAGATGTTTCTGACGCCGAACCTAAACTCGGCGATGGCCGCTTTCGGCTATATCTGGTTTGCCTACCTGCTGATGGTGCTGGGCGAAGTCTGGCTGGTTTTCCGGGTGGATATCGTGAGATACTACCATTCCAGCGAGGGTATCCTGAAGACGGTGTATGCCGTTCTGGCTCTGGGGGTATATCAGATATCCGAGGAAGCCCGGACGCTCGATGAGAAACTGGTTAAAATACTCGCCTTTATCGGCATCCCGACCGCCTTTTTCCTTCACGGCTACGTGGGCTTTATCTTCGGGGCGGTTAAAGCCAACCCGTGGTGGTCAACGCCGCTGATGCCGATTATTTTCCTGATGTCGGCCATCGTCTCCGGCGTCGCCCTGCTGATTGTGCTCTATGTCCTGGTGAGCAAAATTAAAAAAACCCCTGTCGACCACGAATGCCTCCGGTTTATGTCCTTATGGCTGCTGGGTTTTTTGAGTCTGAACGTGGTCCTGGAAGGTCTGGAGGTGTTTTCCATGCTCTACGAGGCGGAGGAAAGCTGGGCTATCGTCTCCCGGCTGATAACCGAGGTGATCGGGCTGAGCTACTTTGGTATCCAGTTTGCCCTGGGCGCCCTGCTGCCTTTGATTGTCCTCGGTGGTGTGGAAATAATCAATCTGGGGGCGAAGGAAAAAACGATGATCAGGGTATTGATGTCGGTTTTTGTTCTCATCGGCGTTTTTGCCATGCGCTGGAACGTGGTCATAGGGGGGCAACTGATGTCCAAAAGCCTGAGAGGTTTCACCAGCTTCTCCCCGCCCCTGTTCGGGCTGGAAGGCATAATTACCTCGGTAGTACTAACGCTTTTGCCGTTCGGT
>CBDUSH010000036.1:0-14098 GCA_965369965.1 uncultured bacterium
GGCGTGAAACCGGTCGAAGAACTGGCCGCCGAAGTTGCCCAAGGCTGTGAATGATGGACCTCGTCTCAGAACTGGGCGCCGCCTTTATCCTGGGTCTGCTTACGCCGCTGGGGGCCGTCTGCGTACTGCCGCTGTATCCGGGTTTTCTGGTCTACCTTACCAGCCAGCTTTCCGGGAAAGAACCGGGCCGGACGACCATTATCTTTTTCGGCATTATCATCACCACAGGCGTCATCCTGTTTATGGTCATCCTTGGGTTAATCTTCACTACCGTCCTCCAGGTGTCATTAACCAATGGTATCAGCATCGTGTCTCCGATAGCCTTCGGTATCCTGCTGGTCATCAGTTTGCTACTGGTATTTAATGTCGATGTGGGCAGACTATTGCCTAAGGCACACGCTCCCATGACCAGGAATCCCTGGTTAAGTGCCTTTTTCTTCGGTTTTTTCTTTGGCGCCATCGTGGTACCCTGCAATCCCTTATTTATCGCCGCCCTCTTTTCGAGAACGATATCTACCGCCGGGTTCCTGGAAAATATACTGCGCTTCCTGTTTTTCGGTATCGGCATCGGCTTTCCCCTTTTAGTCTTGGCGGCTCTTTCGGCAACGGCCACCGATACCATAATCAATTTCCTGACCAGACACCGGAGAATAATAAATCTTATTGCCGGATTAATCATGCTCGGGATATCGCTTTACTACCTGATACTCGTCTTTAGAATATTCGGCTAAGGAGGAATAAATGCGAAAGGTATTCTTGCTATCAATAGTGAGCGTGCTGGTAATCACCCTGGCCAGCTGCGCGCAACCGACTACGCCACCGGCACCACCACCCGCTCCGGCATCGGAGGAAGTATACGATATAAAAACGGACGCCAGCGGCACCAAATATATCGTCAACCCGTCAAAAATTATGGGGGGCGGGCCACCCAAGGATGGTATCCCTTCGATAGATAATCCTAAATTCGTCACGGTAGTGGAAGCTAACCAGTGGATACAGGACAACGAGCTGGTAATTACCATCATCCACAACGGAATTAAGCGGGTTTACCCGTTGCAGATAATGGTCTGGCACGAGATTGTCAACGAAACGATAGGCGGTGACCCGCTTTTAATTACTTACTGACCACTCTGCGGCTCAGGCGTTGCCTTTGAGCGAGTCATCAGCGGGGAGACCGTCGAATTCGGCACCTCTGGAAAGCTGTACAATTCCAACCTGGTCATGTACGACCGTAAAACGGACACTTACTGGAGTCAGCTCGACGGCCTGGCCATCGTCGGGGAACTATCCGGCATGAAACTCACCATGATTTCGGTGGATACGGTCACCTGGGGCGAGTGGAAAGAAGCCCATCCTGATTCGGAGGTGCTTAGCCAGGATACCGGTTTTTCCCGGAATTACGGCCGAGACCCTTACGGAAGTTACTATGAAGACAGTTACCTTCTATTCCCGGTGGAAAACGAAGATTCGTCGGTACACCCTAAAACTTTTGTTTACGGCGTGGAGATAAACGGGGCTTTCAAAGCCTATAAAGAAGACGACCTGGTAGCACTGAAGCAGATAGAGGACACGGTGGGCGGGATAAAAATAAAAATAACCAGAGCTGACATCGGCACGGTCAGCGTCGCCAATCTGGATACGGGCGAGGAAATAATTGCTGAAAGAGGTTTCTGGTTTGCCTGGTATGCCTTCCATCCCGAGACCGAATTATTCCTGCCGTGATACGAAACGGATTATTTACACGCAGATATACCGAAATAACATTATGGGAAGGGTGGTGACATTATGGCTAAAGCAACCTGGCACGAGAAATTACTTGCCGAAAGTAACCAGTACCAGAAAGTGGAAGGAAACATTTATTTCCCTCCGGAATCGGTGAACTGGGAAAACTTTACCGAAGGCGACCGGCAGTATACCTGCCCATGGAAAGGAAAGGCCCGCTATTATGATATCACGGTGGAAGGAGCGACCAGCCAAAACACCGCCTGGAACTACCCCGAACCAAAGGAAGCGGCCAGCTATCTCAAAGGCTATGTGGCTTTTGGAAACGACGTACGGGTTGAGGAATAACCACTAGATCGCTTATTATTCGGGCTGCCAGGGCCCCCCGGCGCTCCGGAGAAGTGTCTAATTAAGTCTGTTACCGACCCAGGTTAACGTCTTCAGCACCGAACTGGCCCTATTCCACAGTGACGCTTTTAGCCAGATTGCGCGGATAATCTATGGGACAACCCCGGTATTTTGCCGTATAGTAGGCTAAAAGCTGCAGCACCACCGTATTTACTACCGGGGAAAATATGGCATCAACCTGCGGTACCGTAATCACCGAGTCAGCTAACTCGCTAATCGCCTCATTATCCTCTCCCACCACCGCAATCACCGGAGACCGCCTGGCCTTCACTTCCTTGATGTTGGTCAGCATCACCTCGGCAGTATTGTCCTGCGCGATAATCGCCACCACCGGCGTATCCGCCCCGAGCAGAGCAAAGGGGCCATGTTTTAGCTCACCGGCAGCGTAGCCTTCAGCATGAATGTATGAAATTTCCTTCAACTTAAGCGCCCCTTCCAGAGCTACCGGGTAGTTTATTCCCCGGCCCATAAAAAACACGTCATTATACTTTGAGAGCTGGCGAGCACACTCTGAGACGGCATTTGCGTTATCCAAGACCCGCTGGACTTTCCCGGGCAACTGTCTCAATCCCATGATGAGGTTATCCAGTTTCCGAATATCAACCTTGGCATACGGCAAAGCTAGCCAGTATAACGCCATCAGTTGGGCAATAAAACTCTTGGTGGCGGCGACGCTTATTTCCGGGCCTGCCCGTGTATCAACAACCTGGTCGGCAATTCGACTGGCCGTGCTGCCAAGCACATTGGTGATGACGATTACCCGGCAGTTTTCCTCTTTCAATCTCTTTATCGCTTTCAGGGCATCTGCCGTCTCGCCGGACTGGGTAATAACAATCGTCTGGCCTCTAATCGAACTCCGGCCATAGTAGTTAAACTCAGATGCCAGTTCGGCCCTGACGGCGACTTTAAATAGGTTTTCCATGATATATTTGCCTATCATCGCGGCATGATAGGAGGTACCGGAGGCTAGAATAAGAATCTCGCCCAGTCCGGTATCCAGGGAGGTGGTTAAATCGGCTACCGGTTCCGCCGCTGATATATACCCGCCAATGGTGTTCCGTATCACCATTGGCTGCTCGTGGATTTCTTTAAGCATAAAATGTTCGTAACCCGCCTTTTGGGCGTCTTTCACGTTCCATGAAATTTGGTGTATTTTTCTTTTAACTTCGACGTTATGCCGGCAGATATTAATATTATCCCGGGTAATAACCCCGATATCATCGTCCTCCAAATAGATGACCCGACTGGTATAATCCAGAATCGCCGGTACGTCCGAGGCGACAAAATTCTCCCGGTCGCCGACGCCGATGATCAACGGGCTATCTTTCCGGGCAACCACTAATTTTGGCTCAGCCGCCTTTAAAACAACGATGGCGTAGGAACCATCAATGTCACAGAGAGCCGCCATCACCGCTTCTTCCAGATTACCCACATAATATTTCTCCACCAGGTGTGATATCACCTCGGTATCGGTCTCGGAAATAAATTTATGCCCCTCCATCAGCAACTGCTGCTTTAACTTCTGGTAATTATTAATCACCCCGTTGTGGACAACCGAAATCTGGCCGGTGCAATCACCGTGCGGGTGAGCGTTCACCTGGCAGGGTTCCCCGTGAGTTGCCCATCTGGTATGACCGATACCCGTGGTCCCGGGCATGGGTGGTAATATTTTTTCCATCGCCTTTACCCTGATCGTATCTTTATATACTTCGAGCCGGCTACCGGCGACGGCGATGCCGCAGGAGTCATAACCCCGATACTCCAACCGGGATAGACTGCTCATCAGTACCGGTTTGGCTTGTCTTTCTCCGATATAGCCTATGATGCCACACATATTTAGATATTCTCCCTCAGCTTCTCCCCACAGGGATGAGATAGTTTTACATTACCAGGCTCTCGTCAGGCAACCAGCCACTGATTAATTTCAGCGGACGGATTTGGCTGTAGTTACCCACGATAACCCCCGGCTGGGCGACCACACTATTACCCAGTCGGCAACCCTCTCCCAGCATCGCCCCGACACTGACCGTATGTCGCTCATGATTAACCACTATCTCATCTTGGCCGCTGCAGGCCGTAAAATGACCGTTGATAACGCAGCCCTTGTCAATTACCGAGTCCTGTAAAATACACCCCGAGCCGATACTAACGTCGTCACCGATAACGCTGTTTTTAATCTCGGTAAATGGTGCGATAACGACGTTGTTGCCAATACTGGTTGCCGGCAATATGCACACGTTTGGGCCGATATCACAGCCGTCTCCGATAACAACCGGTCCGGAAAGATATGAGTTAGACCTGACGATAGTATCCTTGCCCACCGAGACCTGCCCTTTCAAGGTAACACCCGCTTCGATGGTACCGCCAACACGCGACGGTGCCTGACGAAGGATAGCGCCATTGAGGTCCAAAACATCCCAAGGATAGATTATGTCCAGCCAGGTGCCGTTTGTTTCTCTGGCGACAACGGAATGACCCTTCGTTATCATGCTGTTCAGAACATCAGGAAGGTCTAGTTCAGGTTCAATAAAACTGAATATTTCCCTGGTTAAAGAGCAAATACCGGTGCTGACGACGTTACCGATTGCTTTATCCGGTTTTTCCACGATTTCCGTTACCCTACCCTGACTTATGGCCACCACTCCATATCTCATCGGGTTATCCACTTTTTTGACCAGCACCGTTTCAGGGTTAATCCGCGTAATATCATCGATGGTATCGGCGGTTATCAGATTGTCGCCGGGTAAAAGCAAAAACTCGTCTTTGATTTCTCCTTCAGCGCAGGCTAAGGCGTGAGCCGTACCCAGTTGCCTGTTTTGAGTCACATAGGTCAGGTTAACTCCAAAATGTTCCCCCGAGCCCATATAGTCGAATACCTGCTCTTTTTTATAGCCAACAATGAGTATAATATCACGAATGCCGTTCTGAACCGCCGCTTCAATCACGTACTGGAGTATTGGTTTTCCCGCGATGAACAGCATTACTTTTGGGCGATTCACGGTAAAGGGCCTGAGTCTTTGCCCTTCGCCTGCCGCCAGAATTACCGCTTGCTTCAACATATTATCCCTCAAACACTAATGACCTAAGTCTTTGCCCTTCACCTGCCGCCAGAATTACCGCTTATTTTAATATATAAATTCCTAAAACACCCGTGAACCTGGTGAAATAATCCCGCTGGCAACTGCCCCGGGACCAATAAGCGTGCCGTTACCGATGACGGCACCAACGTTAATGCAGGCATTTATGCCAGTTTCCACCCCATCGCCAATTATGGCGCCCAGTTTCCGCCGGCCGGTAGCTACCCCGTTCACCCAGACCTGTTTCTTGTCCAGCCGCAGGTTGGCCACCTTGGTACCGGCACCTAAATTACATCCTTCGCCGACGATACTGTCGCCAATATAGTTATGGTGAGGAAGCTTACTATTTTTCATAATAATACAGTTTTTTACTTCCACCGCACCGCCGATATGACAACCGTCGGCAATAGCCGTAAAGGGTCGAATATAGCAATTTGGGCCAATGTCACAGCTTTCTCCGATCGCCACCGGCCCGACGATGTAAGATCCGGAGCGGATGGTGGTATTCTCGCCCACGGAAACGGCGCCTCTAATCACGGCGTTCTCTTCAATAACGCCCAAGTTTTTCAATCCGGTTGCCGGCAGCAGTCGTTCATTAGCCGTCAGTAAATCCCAGGGATGGCTCAAATCTGTCCAGTGGTTTATTTCATGATAAGCAATATCAATTCCGTTGTCCATCATCATTTGCAGAGAATCGGTTATCTCGTATTCTCCGCGTAGCGATACCGGTGTCCGGGATATCGCCTTAAAAATATCCGGAGTGAACCGGTAAAACCCGGCGTTAGCCGTCGTCGAAGGGGGATTATTTTCTTTTTCATATATGTGGACAATTCTGCCCTGCTTTAACTCAACCATACCCAGACCAGTGGCATCCTTGACTTCGATGACGCTGAGGGCATTACCGCGCTTGGCAGCCAGTTTCCGGATGTCTTTTCGACCAACAATTACGTCTCCGTTCATTACCAGGAAGTGGCCACCAACCAGATTTTCACTCATTCTAATCGCGTCCGCCGTACCGAGTTGTTTCCGCTGGCTGGCATAGGCGATGTTAACTCCCCATTTCCCCCCGTCACCAAAATAATCTCGTATCTGCTCGTCGTGGTACCCCACCACAAAAATCAGCTCCCCGATACCGGCGGCAATGACTTCTACCAACAAATGCTCCAAGATAGGCTTATTGGCCAGAGGTAACATCACCTTGGGTCTGGTGCTGGTCAGCGGACGCATCCGATTCCCTTCTCCGGCGGCCAGAATAACTGCCTTCAACTTACCTCCTCCTTGGGACAATCCCGGAGTGCCTTCAGGCCTTCATCATACAACTGGTGTGCTCGCCTCTCGGTTTTAGCCTCGGCGGTCAGCCTGATTTTAGGCTCGGTGCCCGACGCCCTGACCAGCAGCCAGCCGTCATTAAAGTAGAACTTGAGACCGTCAATCCGACTTACCGATACCAGCCCGAGGTTCATTAATCGGGGCTCCAGATTTGATAAGCTCACTCCCTCGCTATCAATACTACCACGGAGTAATGGGTAGCCGGGTACGGCATCAACCAGCCGGGATAGTTTTCCCTGACTGGCGATAGCTACTATCCGGGCGGCGGCATAGATACCATCCGGGCAGAGCGACAGGCCGGGGAAGACCCAGCTCCCCGATGGTTCGCCGCCAAACTCACCACCGTTCTTGAGTTCCTCGGAAACATAGTTATCCCCTATCCTGGTCCACCGGACATCGTAACCCGTCTCCTCAACGGCCATTGAAGCGTCAATCGTGGTCACAATATCCGCCGCGTCCATCGCTTGAGCGAAAATGGACAGGAGTTTATCCCCGGGGACAAACCTGCCTCTGTCATCCACCGCCATCATCCGGTCGGCATCCCCGTCATGGGCAATCCCCACATCGGCACCGGATTCCCGGGTCAGCACCATCAAGTCAGACAGGTTAGCTTCGATTGGCTCAATGCCGCGAGGGAAGAAGCCACTGGCAGTACAGTTTATGGCGGTTACTTCACAGCCCAGTTTCTCCAAAAGACGGGGGGTGATAACTGAAGCGGCACCACAGCCGCAGTCCAGGGCAATTTTTAGATTCAGACCTCCCGGAAATTCCTCCAGAATGCGCTCCAGGTGCCGTTCCACCGCGCCGGGGTGAAGGCAGCTTTGCTTCACCTCATCCCAGCGGGCAAAACGAAAGGAACCGTTGGAAACTATTTCTTCTATCTGCGCCTGCTGGACACGGCTAAAAGCGGAGCCATCCGGGTTCAAGAGCTTGATACCATTGTATTGCGGAGGATTGTGTGAAGCCGTTATCATCACTCCGGCGTCAAATTTCCGGGCGGCCAAAGCCAGTGTCGGCGTCGGCACAATTCCGGCGTCCTCACAGTGGCTACCGGCGGCAAGCAGACCGGAGATAAGCGCCTGTTTCAGGCTGTCACCGGAAGTCCGGGTGTCGGTACCCACCACCACCGTACCATAAGTCTCCCCGACAGCCAGCCCCACTTGAACCGCCAGGTCGAGCAGGTCCCTGCCCCAGAGACGACGAATTCCGGATGTGCCAAAAAGCCTCATATCGTCCTAATTTTGAACCCTGACAAACCCGAATGTCAATACCAGCCCCTGGATGGGTTAATGGGCGTTGCCTTACCGGGCAGGTTTTATACGGCTGCCGGGGATACGATATGAAAAAAGTAATATTCTTTACCGGTCATCACCGCCCTAGCTCTAATGTTCATTGCTGGAACTGAAACCGGAGAGATTTATAAACAGAGTACACGAACAGATTTATATTTTCAGTTCGGTACGGGTACGGAGGAGTTCAATCAGCCGCTCACGGGTGACCAGCCCGATAACCTTCCCGTCACTGACCACCGGTAACTGATTTACCGCGTTTTCATCCATCTGCTCCAGCACGCTCATTGCGTCCCGGTCAGGTGAGATTACCCTCATACGGCTAATCGGGGTCATGATATCCTGTGCCGTAACATGCTCCCACTGCGCCTGATTGACCGGTTTGATATTCTCCAGCGTTAAGACGCCGGTTAGCCGGTCGGCATCGGCCACCAAAAAGCAACGATGCCCGCCGGTAAGGATATACTCGCTAACCAGGCGGTTAACGGTAACCTCCGGAGCGACGACCGGACAATCCGGCTGCATTACCTGCGCGGCGGTAATCCCCAGCAGCACCCCCGACCACCGGGACTGGCGATAGCTGACGGTGGCAATATAGCTCAAGAACCAGCCGACAAGCGCCATCCAGAGGCCACTGTACCATTGCCCGGGAAACAGGAAAGCCAGGACAATGCCTGCCAGAATAAACAGGTAACCCACGCCGCGGCCGACATTGGTGGCTATTCTGGTAGCCCGCTGATAGTCGCCGCTAAAGCGCCAGAGTATGGAGCGAAAGACACGGCCTCCGTCCAGGGGAAAGCCGGGGATAAGATTGAATACCGCCAGAACCACGTTTACCTGGGCCAGCCAGGAGGTAATCGCCGCTACCGGTGCATTAATGCCCGCGAATAACAGGTGGAGCAGGAAAAAAATACCGCCGATTGTCAGGCTGGAGAGCGGACCGGCGATGGCCATTTTGAATTCAGCGCCGTGGTGCGGCGCCTCCCGGGTCATCTGGGCCACGCCGCCGAATATAAAGAGCGTAATGCTTTTTACGGGTATGTTATTGGCCCGACCGACGAGGCTGTGGGCCAGCTCATGGGCGACGACCGAAGAAAAAAACAGCAGGCTGGCGGAGGTACCGCTAACCCAGTAAACCGCTGTATTCCAGCCCGGGTAGATAACCGGAAAATACTGCCAGGACAAGGAAACGGTTACCAGGATGAAGATGATAAACCAGGTATAGTGCAGGCGGAACTGGATCCCGAATATTCTGCCCAGATAAAATCCGCCATCGATCAGCTGTTTCAAGGACTAGCCCCCGGTGGCGGGTACACCCGGATATATTCCCATCTGCCCGGTATTTAAATCACCGTAGTCAGCCGGGGAAATAACGCCTGTTTCAGTCAATTCCAGTTGAGCCATATCACCCGCTAATAAACCGGGAAACCAGGGATTCTCCCGATAGTATCTAACAAGTATCAGGGTATCATAAGCCCGGCTGACAACACAAACGAATTACCTGTTGCAACAGGCAGTCCGGCCGGGCCTGACGACAGTATTTTTCATTTTTTCCGGCGGGGAAACAATTCAGGCGTGGATAGCCTTGATTTTGTTTTAATAGTTATGTTAACTGTCTGGTTTCCGGGGGGCGGCTGGGGCGGGTAAACTTATTGAGCAGATAAGCGCCGAAACCACCGCCTATCTTGACAAAGGCCTGCTTCGGGATTAGAGTTTCCGTAAAATGAGGGAGGCAAAAGTGAGAAATAATATTAAAGACGCTCTTGAAACCAGGGGAAGCGCGCTGGGAACCTGGGTCCAGATGAAGAGCCCGGAGATATGCGAGATAGCCTCCGCCGCAGGCTTTGATTTTGTTATCATTGATATGGAGCATGGCTCTTTTGGTCTGGAAGGAGCCGTGGAAATGATAAGGGCTGTGGAGTCCAAAAATGCCTCGCCCGTGCTCCGGTTACCCGACAGTTCCCCCACCGGAATCAAGAAAGCGCTGGATACCGGGGCCGTCGGGGTAATAATACCCGGCATAAGCACGGGACAGGAGGCTTCACAAATTGTCCGGGCGGCAAAGTACGAACCAGCCGGATTCAGAGGAGCCTGCCCTTACATACGGGCGACGGAACATTCATTAATTGATTGGAAGGATTATCGTGAATGGAGTGACCGGAACACGATGGTCTGGGCAATCATTGAAAACCGGAAGGCGGTTGAAAACATCGACGCCATTGCTTCCAGCGGACTGGACGCGGTGGTACTCGGGGCTTTTGATCTTTCCATGAACCTGGGGTTCAACGGGGATGTTAACCATCCCGAAGTGACAGAGGCGCTGGAGAGAGTGACCGAAGCCGCCATCAGTAACGGGATTGAAGTTGTGACGTTAGTATTCAGCACCGATAAAGATGAAATATTGGAATCAGCCAGGATATGGAACAAGAGGGGTTCCCGCATCATTACCGCGCTGTTAGATCGCTGGTGTCTCGGCACTATATATGTCAGCACTCTTACGGAGTTAAAAAAACTGCAATAACAAAGGCCGGAAAATGAAGTGGGGCTGGCGCCCCTCCCGGACACCCGGCTTTCCGTTTTCTTCCCATTTTAAAATCCCTCTCTGTCTCCCTTTACGAAAGGGAGAAGTCCGGGTTCCCTCTTATTAAAAAGGGGCTAAGGGGGTTAATAACGAGATTGCTTCGTCGCGGCGCTCCTCACAATGACATTGGAGGTAAGGCCCTCGCAATGACATAACGGGCAGAAGAGGGGAGGATAAAAAAGAGGGGCTGTGCCCCTCTTAGAAACTCCGCTTTATCTTTTACCCCCAATTTAAAAATCCCTCTCTGTCTCCCTTTACGAAAGGGAGAAGTCCGGGTTCTCTTTTTGTAAGGGGGGATTTAATGACGAGATCGCTTCGTCGCGGCGCTCCCGGGAAACCGTAGACGATGATGGCGGCGAACACAAGGCTTGCCTCAATCTGGAAAGCGAGGGGATAAGCCCGACTGTTTTTTGCTTTTTATTGCTGATACGTTACCTCTTCGGGCGTTCTTCGCTTCCCGAACAAATAAACCATTACCGTCACGGAAACCGCCACCGCCAGCATGGCGATTATTTGAGCCTGCTGCAATCCAAAAAACACGTTTTCCTGCCGCACAAAGGTAAGGATAAGACGCCCTATTGAATAGAGTGACAGGTAGCTCAGGAACGTCAGACCGTCTTTCCTGAAGTAGCGGCCAAGCCGCAGGATTACCAGCAGCGCTATCGCGTTCCAGATTATCTCATACACCGGATAGGGATGTGTCGGCAGGCCGGCCAGGTATGACGGAATCATGGCACCGGGATGGGTATAAATGAAACCCCAGGGCAAAGTGGTGACGCCGCCGTAAGCGTCCCCGTTAATAATACAGCCGAAGCGACCGATGATATGGGCTACCAGCATGGCGGGCGCGACGGTATCAGCAAGGCGACCCAGCGGTATATGTTTCATTTTGGCATAAACCACCAGTGCCACACCGCCACCGGCCAGAGCTCCCCAGATAGCCAGGCCACCCTGCTGAAACTGCAATATCTGAAGCGGGTAACCCGCGTAATATTCCCACTTGTCCAGCACGTGGAACAATCTGGCGCCGATAATCCCGGAAGTCACCACCCAGAGGGCGAGGGAGTAGATTTCCTCGGTGGCAATCCCTTTCTTTTTGCCAAAGTAGGCTGATAACAATATGGCGGCGACAATGGCCAGCAGTACAGCCAGACCATACCAGCGAAGCTCAAAATTGCCGAAATGGAAAATTACCGGGTCGATGTTAATGACAATGCCGTAAGCATACGATTCCATTTCAGTGAGTCCTTCCACTTTCAAGCCTTCATTATGTTGCCGGTATTGGCACTCCGCTAGTGACAGCGCTGCCGGCTGTCTCCATTGCCAGGCGCGGCTACTCCGGTATCACCGGCTCCGTCAAGAAGAGAACCGGGAGCGCTCCGCGCTACTACCACGCTAATCCCCTTTACGGCGACTATGGTTACCAACTCTCCAGCGTTGAGGGTATCCGTGGAACGGGCGCTCCACAACTCACCTCCACCACGGGCGCGAACCAGGTAGGTGGCCGAAAGACCGGTTGCCGGCATGGAAACCACCTCAGCCTCAGTGCCGATCAGACTCCGGAACCCATCCAGCACCGGCTTTTTCATGGCTCCCCTGATCATCCGATAGAGGAAAGGTGTGGCCACCCAGGCGGCAATATTAACCGGCAGGGCATATCCCAGCGGCAGCAGCCAGAACAGCGGCAGTCCGGCGAAAGGCAGCAGAAAAACCGCATGGCACGGCGCCGAGACCATCAGGATCAGAAAAACCGCGCCGAGGATTATCCAGATTATCCACAGGGAATAGCTTGCAAAAAATTCAGTCATCTTTCTGCACCTTCCTTGCCACCAGAGGGCAACACCGCAGTCAAGTTATGTTTAGCCCCGGATGCCATTATTTCGCCTCTTCAGGCCAGGTCTTACCCGGCGACCGGGAGATATTAACCCCCGGTTTCGGCTTCTAGAGCTCCCCGTCTAATACTTTCTGTTTAAGGACGGTCCACTCTTCGCCGGTCAAGACGCAGAGGTTACCAGCCTCGCCTATCTCGATCCTGTCGCCGTCCAGCTTGACTACCGGGCAACAACCTCCGTCTTTACACAAATTCACAATTTTCATCTTTTCACTTCCTTTCCTGGCTGCGTTGAGATGTATATTTTTATTGGCTCCGGTTTTCATGTCCTTTTGACGGTCAAATAACGAAGAGGAAAGTGACGACGGCGATTAACGCCGCCGAAGCCATAGTGCCTCTTTTGAGCCACTTCATGTTCCATTTTGAGCGTCCCAGCCGGTCGGACAGGCTGTGGCACTGCAGGGTTTCCAGCATAACGGTGATACCGACGATATTGGAGAGAACGCCGACGACGATGAAAAAAACCTGATACTCGACCAGGAAAATGGCCACCCCCGACAAGCCCAGCAGGGGCAGGACATCACTCAGGTGATGGGCGCAGCAGGCCGCCATGGAACCGGCGGAAACACCTCCGGAGGCAGCCACCGTCCCGGTGGCGGCCGCTCGACGCTGGCGCAAGCGGTGCCTGATGAAAGAAAAAAGTCCCGCCTGGATACCGAACCCGCCCGCTAAAGCCAGTACCCAGTACCACATGTCAAAGGTCTGGTCCAGAGCGTGGCTAAAGTCTTGCGCCAGGGCGATTAAGCCCGCGTAAATAAGAATCAGCAGGAACGCGGCGCTCAGCCCGATCAGGATGTGTCTTTTCACAGCGCCCACTTCAAAACTCTTTCGTCAATGCCGGCGACACTCCTAATCACTACTTCAACATATTCCGCTTTCCCCTGACGAAGGGAATCGGGAAGGCTGAAAATCAGGGTACCCTTCCGGTGATGCCCCCCGGGTTCGGATTCCCAGGAGACAGGCTGGTACTCATTACCGGTACCGTCACGGAGAATTGCCAATTCCCCCAGGTCATAGCCGTCAAGTTCCACGGAGTGGGTGTTCATGCCCACCTGGAAGGTGAGGGAGTCGCCGGCGGCGGGGTTTCGCACTTCAACCCATTCCACGTCAATGGTGACGCTGCCTCCATCACTGGATTGGACCGAATCAGAGGTGGAGGCGTTAACCCGGGAAACGGCCGGGGCAGGCACCGGGGCTACCTCCCCGTCCTTTGCGGGCTCAAAACGTGAAGAGCATCCGGCGGCCGCCATTGCCGTAATAATGATTATGCCTATCAGTACTGAACTTTTAATGAATCTGCTCATTTTTCGTCCTTCTCAAAAGATTTTGACGGCCGTTTCTAAAATGGGTAATACGTCAGCCGCGTTTACCGTCAACCAGATAACTTTTTCGCGCCGGTCCCCGGGAATGTAGAAAATATGGGCGCCGCCGGGGCCGTCAACCTGGAAAACTTCCTGGTTGGCGATGGTTTTCGGCTGCATATTACTGAAACCGGCGCCTCCCCGAGCGATACCCCGTACCATCATATCGAGGAGTTCCGCCGCCGCCGCTTCATTGACGGCCTGGCTCACCCAGGCGGTGGCCTTTCCGGTGTCGCCGGCATACTCCGCAATATAGGCGCTTTTCAGGTTTATCTCGGTGCCGTGGAGCCGGCTGACGCTGCTCAGCGCCTCGTCGCCTTCGATGACACTGACAAGCGCCAGTGTCTGCAGCCGCTCCGGGACTGCCGGATTTTGTGGCGCCAGTACGTTTTGCCCGAAGCTGAACCACATCGCCGCCAGGAAGCCGATAACGACGAATA
>CBDUSH010000037.1:0-13943 GCA_965369965.1 uncultured bacterium
CCATGATGACAGCTTCCCCTTCCGGAAGATTTTTAACCTGTTATGACAGTTGCCCGCCCCGAAAAGCTTTTATATACCCCATGCAAAACTTGTCCCGGTTGAGCAGCGCTTCCGCCGCCACCAGGTTCGCCATCAGGCCGCGGTCGGTGGGGTCGATGATGGCCGAATCAAGCCCGTGGGACATCGCCATCACCAGGAACGTCTTGTTTATCAGCTTCCGCGCCGGCAGTCCGAAGGAAACGTTGGTCAGTCCGCCGGTGGTATGCACGCCCGGTATTTCCCGCATGATGCGCCCGACGGCTTCAATCGACGCCACCGCCGATTGCGAATCGGTGGCCACCGGATAGACCAGGGGGTCGATGTAAATATCGTCCCGGGCAACCCCTTCACCGGTCAGGATTTCCACCATCTCCAAGGCGACTTTCAGTTTGTCGTCGGCGGTGTTGGCCATGCCCGCGTCGCTCTGGCAGAGAGCGATGATTTTGGTCTGGTATTTCTTCACCAGCGGCAGCATACCTTCTATCCGCGTCTTCTCCAGGCTGATTGAATTGACCATCGCCGGACCCTTGACCACTTCCAGGGCGGCGGCCACCGCCGCCGGGTCCGGGCTGTCAATGCAGAGCGGCAGATCAGTCACCTCTTGCACCGTCTTCACCAGCCAGCAGAGGTACTCCGCCTCCTGTTCCACAAAACTGCCCGCGTTAACGTCGATATAGCTGGCGCCGGCTTCGGTCTGCGCTTTGGCTTCCCCCCGGATAAAATCGGCGTCCCCGGCCTGAATCGCCTCGTTTATCGCCTTGCGGGACGAGTTAATCCTTTCCGCCACAATCAGCATTACTCTTCCTCCTTTATCCTTCTTTTTTGTGCAAAATAGTCCGTGGCGCCATCCGCCCGGCATCAGGCCGGGATGGGCAGCGTCCCGTATTCGTCGATAAGCTCCACCACCCGCCGCACCCGGTTCAGGTCGCCGTCGAAGGGCAGATTGTCGCCCATCCCCACGATGAAACGATAACCGGGCGCCATCTCCCGGAACATGTTCCGGATGTAGGCGTCGAAATCTGCGTCGCTGTACATCGGCTCGAAGAGCACCGAGGGGACGCCGCCCCAGATAGTGACTTCTTCCCCCAGTTCCCGCCTGAACTCGGCCATGCTGACCAGTGTCTGCGGCGCCGGCGTTATCGCCTCGGCGATGTCTATCCCCGTCTCGGCGAACATGTGGTTCAGCCGCCTCATCTCCCCGTCGGAGTGCACCATGACCAGCCGGCCGTGCCGGTGCAGGAAGTCGGTGGCCTCTTTCAGCCAGGGCACCAGGTACTTTCGGAATACCGGCGTGTGGATATCGTCGCTCCAGTTGCCGCAGATGTTGAATATTTCCAGGTCGCAGTCTATGGCCACCTTGAATTTCCGCCGTTCCAGGTCCTTCATCACCTCTATCAGCGCCTCCACCTCCGCCGGGCGGTCGGCAAGCTCGTAGAAAAACCGCTCGTAGCCGAGTATCTCCCGCATCACCCGCTGCACCGGTGACCAGAGCAGCCCCCCTGCCGTCATTACCATCCCGTCCTCGCCTATCTCATCGCGCAGCTTGCCGTATGCCTCGAAGTTAGCCACCGGCACGATATGCTCCATGAGGTACTTGAGCGCCGGGAAGTCTTTCTCACTCTTGAACAGCTTCTCCACCTCGTATTTTATCCAGGGACCCTCGGAAGTGTCACCCATTTCCACCTTGGAAACGGTACCCACCGGCGTGATGTACTCCGTCGTGATGTAGGGCGGCTCGGTCTTTTCCACCACCTCCATGTCCCGGTATTCCTCTTTGACTACCGACCACAGGCGGTGCTGCGCCCCGGCTCCCTGGTCGCGGATAATATCCGTCTGGCTCCAGCCCCGGTATTTCTCCGGCAGCGAGCCGTGCGCCTCGTGGTAGTTATACCAGGTGTCTATCCGCGCCCCGAAGGGAACTTTATCCAGTTTCTCGCCCCTGGCGGCGGCTAAAATCCTCTGTTTGTGAGTCATCGTCATCTTTCCAGCCTCCTCGCCTCCGGCGCTGCTTCCCGGTACCTCTTTATCTTCCCATCAGTTAGCGGGTCATCGCCGTCTATACAAATTCCTCGCCTCCGGCGCTGCTTCCCGGTATCTCTATATCTTCCCATCAGTTAGCGGGTCATCGCCGTCTATACAAATTCCTCGTCTCCGGCGCTGCTTCCCGGCAGGCTGTTATTTTCCCATCAGCTCGCGGCAAACACGGATTGCCTTGCCGCCGTCATGGGCATAGGCATCGGCCCCGATGTAGTCGGCGTAAACCTGAGTTACCGGCGCCCCGCCGACGATTACTTTGACACTGGAACGCATTCCCGCCTCGTCGAGCAACTGGATAATCCGCCCCATCAGCGGCATCGTCGTCGTCAGCAGCGCCGACAGTCCCAGAATATCCGCTTTCCTGGCTCTCACCTCATCAATGAACGCCTGGTCGGCCACGTTCAGCCCCAGGTCGAAGACCTCGAAGCCGCTGCCCCCCAGGAAGGTGGCCACCACATTCTTACCGACGTCGTGCATATCTCCGGCGACGGTGCCGATAACCACCCGCCCGATAGTCGGTACTCCCGTTTTCCCCAGCGCCGGCTTTATCTCTTCAAGGGCGGTTTTCATCGCCCGGGCCGCCATGAGCATATCGGGCAGAAAATACTCGCCGCTCGAATACTTGTCGCCCACCACCGCCATCCCCGCCTGCAGCCCGCGGCTGATTATCTCCGAAGCATCGATACCGTCATCGAGTGCCTGTTTCGCCAGGGCCACCGCCTGCTCGCGGTCCCCTTCATCAATCGCCCGGGCCAGTAAAGACATATCAGACATCGGCCTATCTCCTCTTTTTATTCGCGGTCGGTACCGTTCTTCAGAATCGCTTCTATTTTAGGCTAATTACCCCGTCCCGTCCAGCAAAAGGCCCAGATGGAAAAACGGGCGCTTCAGGACTAAGTCGACAGAGAGAGCCCTATCCGGAGCGCTAAAACCGTTTTTCGGCGGTCTGGTGAGGCCTCAGCCGTATCTCTCCGGCCCCCGCCCCGCCTGATAATCTCAGCCGGCCGCAAAGAGCCCCTTTTGTTTAAGGTACCGGTTGACCGCTTCGGGCACCAGGTGCCTCACCGACAGGCCCTGTCCCACCCTTTCCCTGATGTTTGAAGAGCTGATATCTATCTCCGGCCGCTTCAAGACCATCACCCGCTCAGTTATTCCCGGCAGGCTTTCTTCCAGGTCCTTCAGCTTCGCCCGCGCTGATCCCGGCCGGGGCACCGCCACCAGATAGCACAGCTTTATCAGTTCGGCGGCCTCCCGCCACTGCGGCAGCTGGCACATATTATCCTCTCCCAGGATAAAAAACAGCTCGTCCTCGCCGCCCGTCTCCCGGCGCATTTCCCTGATGGTATCGATGGTGTAGGAAGGCCCTCCCCTCGCTATCTCCATGTCCGATATTTTATACTCCGGCTTGCCATCCAGGGCGATGTGCATCATCCGCAGGCGGTCTTCCGCCGCCGATATTACCCAGTCCATCTTCAGCCACGGCTGTCCCGCCGGCACGAAGATAACCTCCTCCAGGTTAAATCGCTCCCTGACCTCATCGGCGACCATCAGGTGCCCGTTATGTATCGGGTCGAAGGTGCCTCCAAATACGCCTCTGTTCATCCGGCTACCACTCCAATTCAATATTCCCGCAGCGGACTTTATCGCCCGGCTTAATGCCTGCTTTTTCCAGCGTCTTGCTCACTCCCAGCCTCGCCAACTGCTTTTTCAAATTCCAGCTTACCTCGGAGGTGGCCACTCCGCCCGGGGTGATCAGCCGGGCCATACCGGCGACCTCCACCACGTAGACCTCCCCATCCTTCCATACGCTGGCAGCCTCTCTGGGTTGCGGACGGAACACTTTCCGGGCGGCGCCGGTTACCGTCGCCTGGCGCGCCGCCCGCTTGTCCAGCATTGCCATCGCCGCCGCCATCAGTTCCCTGACTCCCTGACCGGTCTCCGCCGAGATGAAATGGAGGGCTGTCCCGGCGCTGCCGAATTCCCCCTTCATCTCCTCCATCCGCGCCGCTACCGGCGGCAGGTCGATCTTGTTCACCACCACCAGTTGCGGTTTCTGTATCAGCGCCGAATCAAAAAGGGCCAGTTCCGCGTTAACCTGCGTCATGTTGGCCACCGGCAGTTCTTCGCTCCCGTCCACCAGGTGAATCAGTATCTTGGTGCGCAGGCTGTGGCGCAGGAAATCGTGACCCAGACCCCGCCCCAGGTGCGCTTTCTCAATCAGCCCCGGTATCTCCGCCATCACGAAGCCCTTTACTCCCACCTCCACCATACCCAGCACCGGCTCCAGGGTAGTAAAAGGATAGTTGGCGATTTTCGGCCTGGCCGCGGAGGCCGCCGTCAGCAGCGTCGACTTACCCGCGTTAGGATAGCCGATTATGCCCACGTCGGCGATAAGCCTCATCTCCAGTATTATCTCGTTTTCTTCGGCGGCATCCCCGCCCTTGGCGATACGCGGCGCCTGGTTGGTCGGCGATTTGAAGTGGATGTTGCCCAGTCCTCCCCGGCCTCCCCTCGCCACGACAACTTTCTGGCCCGCTTTCTCCAGGTCCGCCAGCTGCCAGTCGTCGCCTGCCGGATTCTTCTGTGTCACCAGGGTGCCCACCGGCACCTCCAGCACGATGCTCTCGCCGTTCTTGCCGTGCTTTCGCCTTCTTCCCCCGTTCTCTCCGGCGACTGCCCGGAAACTTCTCTTCTGGCGAAACATCCGCAGACTGCTCACCGACGTCTCGGCAACGACGATAACGTCACCACCCCGGCCGCCATTACCCCCGTCCGGACCGCCGTAGGGGACGAACTTCTCCCGGCGGAAGCTTACCGCCCCATCGCCTCCCCGGCCCGCTTTTACCGTCAGATCAACTTTATCGAACATCTTCCGCCTTAAACCACTCACTTCTTGGATTTATGATGTAATTCACAATTGTATTATCTATTATATATCAATCAGGCTATCATACTGGAGATTTAATTATACCAGTAGTAACGGGCGGCAGGCTGAAATATCCGGGACGAAGGCCACCCTCCTGTGATTGTACAAAATATCCCCAAATTTGTCAGCTAACTTCCCCCAGAAAGGCATAAATTAACCGGAATTTATTCTCAATGCCGGGCGGATGCCATGCCCGCATGGTAACGAAAGGGAAAAATTTACCGGTTGGATTGCTGAAGACGCGGCGTCTTAAGTTAGCGCCGGGAGGTCGTTGACTTAAAATTGATGATTTTTTGGATATCCTGTATTTTGCGGCCCAGGAACCGGTTGTCGCCCATATCGGCGGCCACTTTCTTGCCGGCGTTGGTCACCGCCGAAGCGTCCCTTCCCCCCAGCGCCTCTCCGATTTGGGCCACCGAAAGGCTGGTTTCCTGTCGCAGGACGTACATGGCTACCCGGCGCGCCAGCGCCGTTACCTTGTCCCGCTTCGCCCCCGTCAGGTCGCCCGGCGCCAGCTGGAAACTCGAGGTAACCGCTTCCAGGACCAGCCCGGAGGTAATCGCCGGCGTGGTCCCTTCACGGCCGCTCAGGTCCAGCAGCGCTTCGGCCGCCAGATCAACGGTAGGCACCGAGTGGACAAGCTGGGCGTAGGCGACTACCCGGTTGAGCGACCCTTCCAGTTCCCGGATGTTCTGGTTTGTCCCTCCGGCGATGAACTCCAGCACCTCGGGCGCGGCTTCCAGTCCTCTCTGCTCGGCTTTGGACTGCAGTATGGCCAGCCGCGTCTCGTAAGCCGGCGGCCGGATGTCCACCGTTAAACCCCACTCGAACCGGGAACGGAGCCGTTCCTGGATGAAGCTCATCGTCCGGGGCGGCTGGTCGCTGGTCATCACTATCTGGCGGTTGGCGTTGTGCAGCTCGTTGAAGGTGTGGAAGAAGCTTTCCTCGGTCTGCTCCTTGCCGCTGATAAAGTGAATGTCGTCAATGAGGAGCATATCCAGATTCCGGTATTTGCTGCGGAACTCCTCGGTTTTCCTCTCCCGTATGGCGGTGACAAACTCGTTGGTGAACTGTTCGGCGCTGACGCAGAGCACCGCCATGTTCTTGGCCAGGGCCACCTGCCCGATGGCGTGTAAAAGGTGAGTCTTCCCCAGCCCCGCCGCGCCGTAGATAAAGAGCGGGTTATAGCTCAGTCCCGGCTTCTCGGCAATGGCCTGTGCCGCGGAAAAGGCCAGCCGGTTACTTTTGCCCACCACGAACGATTCGAAAACGTAGTTTTCTTTGAGCATGACGGAGGAGAGTTGCCCGTCGCCCCGGTTCTTCCGGTTCGTCCGCCGCTGCCCCAAACCGTTGCTGAACTTCCCGTTCACCCGGAAGGTGACGCTGATATCGGGCGAAGCCACGATACCGATAAGCGTTTTTTCAATCAGGGAGCGCTGGTTCTTCTCCAGGTATTCGGCGATGAAAGTGTTCGGTACGCTGACCACGAACTCCTCGCTTTCATAGCTTAAGCCCGTTGTCTTCTCCAGCCATGTCCGGTAATTCGGTTTGCTGACCTGGACCTGGAGGGCGCCTAATGTCGCTTCCCAGATTTCTCTTGCTGACCTGTTTCCCATTAATACCTTTCAACTAATCTGTTGATTCAAATCTATCTGAATCCCTTGAAAAAGGGAACAGCTTTGCCCTGTAATCAGGCACAAAAACGCCCTTCAATGGGAACTTGTCGGCAAGATGGTTCCGGTTGGAGATGAGTTAACAAGCAACATCGCCAGTATAAAACCCCGGCCTTTGGCTGGCAAGGTTTTTGGTGGCAATCGGTAGCCGTTTTCAGTCCCTTTTACCCCTTGCTAGGTCTATCAACCTCTCATTATTGCTCGATTCTTCACTGATAAATACAAACCACCCGGTTGTGGCAAAAATATTTTGGTGTTAAACTTTGGTACTGGGAGATTGGTGTTAAACTTTGGTACTGGGGGATTTGAGTTGCGCGTTATTTTCATGGGTACGCCCCGGTTTGCGGTCCCCTCCCTCTGCCACCTGGTCTTCGAGGGGTACCCGGTGGTGGCCGTTTACACCCGGCCGGACCGGCCGGCGGGGCGGGGGCGTTCCCCCCTCCCTCCTCCGGTAAAAACAGCCGCTCTGGAGGGTGGCTTGCCCGTCTTTCAGCCCGCCGGTTTGAAAGAACCGGCCGTGATCGACCAGATAGTTGATCTCCAGCCCGATTTTATAGTCGTCGCCGCCTATGGCCAGATTCTGCCGCCGGCGGTCCTGGAAATCCCCCGCCTCGGCTGTATCAATATCCACCCCTCCCTGCTGCCCCGCTACCGCGGCGCCTCGCCGGTGCCCGCCGCCATTCTCAACGGCGATGATTTTAGCGGCGTCACCATCATGCTCATGGACGCCGGCCTGGATACCGGCCCGCTGCTGGCCCAGGCGCAGCTGTCCCTTTCCCCGGCGGATACCGCCGGGTCCCTGACCGAAAAACTATCCCGGCTGGCCGCCCGGATGCTGCCGGAAGTTTTAAGCCGCCGGGCGCGCGGTGAAATTACCCCCCGTCCCCAGGACGAGGCCAAAACCACCTTTACCCGCCCCCTGACCAAAGAAGAGGGTGAGCTTGACTGGTCCCATCCGGCGCTGGATATATCGCGCCGCGTGCGCGCCTTCCGGCCCTGGCCCGGAGCTTATACCCACTGGCGGGGTAAGCGGCTTGAAATTGTGGCCGCGGCGCCCCTGCCCTCAGCCGCGCCGGGGACCGCCGGTCAGGTAGTCGCCCTGGACAGGGGAGATGATGATATCACCGTCGGCATAAATACCGGTGCCGGTGTCCTGGGCGTTTTAGAACTGAAGCTCGAAGGGCGGCGGGCCCTGTCCGCCGCCGAATTTGCCCGCGGGCAGCGGGATTTCATAGGGTCAACCCTGCCCGGTTAATTAAAAGAGGCAGGTTTGAGTCCACCGGAAAACCTGGATCGGCTCGAAACCCCGGGGCGGTGCTGCCCGGTTGATTAAAGGAGGTAGTCTTGACTTCACCGGAAAACCTGGACCGGTTCGAAACCCTGGTTGATATCCTGGCTAAACTGCGCGGTCCGGAGGGCTGCCCCTGGGACCGCCAGCAGACCCACGCCTCGCTGCGGGAAAACCTGCTCGAAGAGTGTTACGAGGTGCTGGAAGCCCTCGACGAGGGCGATTCCACTCATCTCTGTGAAGAGCTGGGCGACCTGCTCATGCAGGTCCTTTTCCACGCCCGTATCGCCGCCGAGGCCGGTGATTTTGAACTGGCTGACGTTATCCGCGGCATCAGCACCAAGCTGGTCAACCGCCACCCCCACGTCTTCGGCTCGGTGGAGGTAAGCGGCGCCACGGAAGTATTGCATAACTGGGAAGCCCTCAAGCGTAAAGAGCGCGGCGCGGACGCCTCCATACTGTCCAGGGTCCCCCGCCAGTTGCCCGCCCTTAACTACAGCCAGGCGATTCAGAGCCGGGTGGTGCGCGTCGGGTTTGACTGGGAAAATATTGACGGCGTCATTGATAAGCTGGCTGAAGAAGTGGCCGAACTGAAACAGGCGTCAAACCAGGCGGAAAAGGCCTGGGAATTCGGCGACCTGCTCTTTACCCTGGTCAACGTGGCGCGGCGCCTGGGCGTCGACTCGGAAACGGCGCTGCGGGAAGCCAACCAGCGCTTCTGCCGCCGCTTTGCCCGCATGGAAACGGTCTGCCGGGAGCGGGGAATAAACCTCGGCGACCTCTCTTTCGCGGAACAAAACACCCTCTGGGAAGAGGCTAAGCAGGCGGTAGGTTAGCGGTGCCTGACTTCGGTATCGTGTCCCGGAGCTGATATCGGTGTACTCCGGGGTTAGCCGGAACAAAATGGTCGGGGCGAGAGGATTTGAATCTCCGGCTTCTTCATACTGAATATCCCGGATGAATATACCCGGGGATGCCTGGCGAAAAAACATTTAGCTTCGATAACAAATATGAAAATCTGAATTGTTGTTGAAGTTACAACGACCTAAGTTGTTATCACATGTTATCTTGTCTCTGTTATCTACGTGTAACAACTGTTTCCAGGCCTCCGTTCTCACGTGTAGTAATTGTTATCAGGCCACTGTTATCACGGCTAACGTTTTGTTATCAATAATAGACTTTAAATTAAAAATAACGTATCTTATTTTTCGGTATAGTGGGATAAAAAAGGAACTTTTTTATCCCACTTGAAATTAATTAAGAAATAAAATGTTCCAAGGAGCGAACCGCAAATTCAGGGGGTGCTCATAAAAATAAGGCACAGTTAAAACCTCCTAGTACTTAATTCTAACATCAAAAAATTTTAGTACTAACCAAAGTCATTTACTCTTGCTAAGGGAAATATTGGCTAAATGAATAAGCCTGATGGACTTAGCAAGGGAGGGAAAGGCTTGCAAATGACCATCAATCATCCTTGGAAACCTTGCCCGTAAGAACACCCTTGTATTATGCTGGACAAGATTACTCTTTTGAATCGCCTACCCGGGCTGCTATTTAGCGCGTTAACACTCCGCTCCTTCGGGAGTAGCCTTTGATACATTGACAGAGAAAGGAACTTAGTGGGAGCTGAGTCTGCACAAGCAATCTGGAAAACTGCCCTGGCTGAGTTACAACTCCAAGTCAGCAGGTCAAACTACGACAAGTGGCTGGAAAAAACTGTCGGCCTGAGTTTTCAAGATAACCAGTTTGTGGTCAGCGTGCCCAATACCTTTGTCGCCGAATATTTAGACAAGAACCAGCGCTCTTTAATTGAAAAAACACTTACTGGCATTACTCTCCATGATATCGAAGTCCTTTTCTCTGTAAATGACAGGCATCAAAATTTGCCGGGCAGTTCCGGCGCCCGAGATGAAACCACTACTATCAGACAAATAAGCTTCAACGGGCTCAATCCCAAATATACCTTTGACTCCTTTGTAGTGGGTAATTGTAACCGCTTAACCTCTGCTGTTGCCTTAGAGGTAGCCCAAAATCCGGGACACAATTATAATCCGCTATTTATATTTGGTGGTGTGGGATCAGGTAAAACACATCTCCTGCACGCTATTGGTCATGTGGCTCTAGCCAGTAATATTCAGGTTCTTTATGTTAGTGTTGAACAGTTTACTAACGAGTTTGTATCTGCTATTCGAGAGAGAAAAACAGAGGAATTCCTCAATAAATATAGAAGTGTTGATTTGCTGTTGATTGATGACATTCACTTTATCGGTGGTAAAGAGCAAATCGAGGAAAGCTTCTTCCATACCCTTAATGAACTACAGAACGCTAATCATCAGATAATTATTACCAGCAACTGCCCGTCAAAAGCGATGTCCCTATTACAGAGCTCATTGCACTCCCGCTTTGAAAGGGGTTTCACTGTTGATATTCAACCACCTGATTTTGAAACGCGCCTGGCTATTTTACGGGCCAAAGCTAAACAACAGGGGGTGGAAATTCCTTTAGACACTCTGGAATTTATTTGCCACCAAGTTCAGCAAAACGTAAGGAAGCTAGAAGGCTCACTAAACCGGGTTACTGCTTATGCCAGGCTGATTAAAACTTTGCCTACCCCCGAGATAGCCGCCAGAGCCCTTGAGGACATAGCCATTAAGCAACCTAAAATTACTTTCATAGTGAATGCTGACGAAAGGATAACTCTAATTAACGAGGAGGGTTGTGAAACCCTGAGATACAAAGAGGAAGAGCTTATCGGCAAGAACTGGTTTGATACCTTAGTTCCCGAAGAAGAAAGAAACAAAAGAAGACGTGACTTTCATAGAGTGTGGGCTGGAGATATTGAGCCAGTTGAATACCAGGAGAATCCACTATTAATCAAGGATGGACAGAAAAGATTAATTGCGTTTCAGAATGCAGTGATCAGAGACTCAAACGGTCAAATAGTTGGAGTCTTGCTTTCAGGCGAGGATATCACTGAGCTAAGAAAGGCTCAAAAGCAACTGCAACACGCCCAGCTTCTGGCTTCCCTGGGTCAGATGACTGCCGATATCGCCCATGAGGTGAATAACCCCCTGGGCAGCGTCTTGCTCTATTCCGAACTGCTGATGGCAAGTGATGTTGCATCGCAAACCAAGAAGGATTTAAAGATAATACACGATGAGGCCAAGCGTGCTACCAAGATAATGACAGACCTTCTTATCTATGGCCGGAGAGCGAAATCCCAAATGCAACGTTTAGATTTACATAGAATACTTAAGCAAGTCTTAGGTATGCGCCGGTATGGGGAAAAGATGCAGAATATCACCGTATCCACCAATCTGTCAGATGGCCCGCTCTATATAAAGGGTGATTCATCCCGGCTCATGCAGGTCTTCATGAACCTGATGCTGAATGCGGAGGAAGCCTTGAGAGAAGCTAAAGGCGGCCATATCACAGTCACCACGCAGATAGACGGGGATTGGGCAAAGGTATCAATTGCCGATGATGGCACTGGCATACCCGAGGAAAACCTGTACCAGGTATTCTATCCGTTCTTTACCACCAAGCCGGCAGGAGAAGGTACTGGCTTTGGTTTGAGCATATGCTATGGCATCGTTACTAGTCATAACGGGCTGATACATGCTGAGAACAATGAAATGGGTGGAGCTACTTTCACTGTGGAACTGCCGCTAGCTAAAAGCTCGAGAAGAAAGAAACTCACTGCTGAAACGAAGATGGTAGAATCAGTAATCACATGATTAAAATAAGCAAATGCCGGGACGGCAAGTAGTCCATTAATTCTAAGTGTTGACGATGAATCCCACCTGTGTGATGTCTTGTGCCGTATTCTGGAGAAGGAAAGCACAAAGTAACAACGGCACTCAATGACGAGGTAGCTCTCCAACTAGCGAAGGCCCCCCAAGTTCATGATTGCACAATAGTCCGTTTTGTTTACTCCGCTTGAGGTAACAATTACTCAGATTGTGTAGTCTATAAACATTCCTTTTTTACCTTTTTCTTTCACGCCTAGGCATCAGGCGTGAAATCCGGCGGACCATTTTTATTACTGCGGTAACAAATATCCAAATTATTGTCTGAATTATTCTTCCCTTACCTCCATATTCGTGTTTCTATTTTTGTTGCTATCTTAAAAGATAATATTGATTATTTTTGGGTATACCGAAAGGAACTAAATGTGGGCAAAGCGATCATACGAATAATAGCTACGGAGCACGATTGGCACTAAAATAGTAACAATTTAAAATGAGCGCATGAGGGACTTGTATCGCGCGTTTGTATTCTCGTTAAAGGAATAAAAATAATGGTCGGGGCGAGAGGATTTGAACCTCCGGCTTCTTCATACTGAATATCCCCGGGGATGCTTGGCGATATAACATGAAAGCGAAGCAGCGTATCGCCGGAATGTTTAACAAAAGAAGCTTTTGCATCGCCAAGTTACGGTTTATGAAATTTCCCTGGCGGCAATATATCTCTGGGCTGCTCCCTGCAGGCGCCAGCCCCAGAAAGCAGAATTAAGCAGAACTACCCCGATAATGACCAGAATCCACATATAACTTCCGTTGATTTCAAATATCCAGCCCCCAAAGTAAGGGCCGACAGTAGCCCCAACCTGATGTATCAGAAAGGTGAGACCCATCATTCTGCCGGCTATTCCGGCGCCAAAGATATCGTATATTAATAAGTGTGTCGTCATGATGGTCAAAGGGGCTAGCACACTGGAAATAACACTGAAGGCATAGAAGCCGGCCAAATCCCGAACGAAAAAGGCAAGGAGGAAAAAGCCCAGGGCTCTTATCAGGTAACTGATCACGATAATTTTGTACAGGCCCAAGCGGTCCGAGGCCCAGCCGCCAAGTATCACGCCCACGGCTCCTCCGGCTCCCTGTATGCCCAGGGCGGTGGCCCCTTCCTGGGCTGAGAAACCATGCTCGAGGGCAATGGCAGGAAGGTGTCCTAAAATAAACGCGGCCGATAAACCACAGCCAAAGTATTTCACTATCAGTATCCAGTAAGTTTTGGCCTTAACCGCCTGCCATACTTCCTCGTTAAAAAACAGGTCTCTCAGTGATAATTTAGTAGCAACGTTCCCGGTCTCGTCCGGCTCCCGGATAAAAAACCAGGATAGCGGGAAAACTACCAGCAGTATGACCACCGCCAAAATTAAAAAGGCGCCGTTCCAGCCGAAAGAGGAAATCAAAGCGGCGCTGAGTGGGGAAAAAACCAGAACGCTTAAAGGGATACTGGCGATGACAAGACCAAGAATTTTCCCCCGCTGTTGCTTGAACCAGCGGGTTATCAGCAGTGAAAAGGCAGTCATGGCAAACCCGCAGCTGGCGACTCCTACGAGTAATCCGTAACTGAGAGTAAGTTGCCACAGGTTCTGGGATAATGCGGTGACGATATAAGCAAGCGCCAATAATACCACCGATATCACGATGGCTCGTCGGGGGCCCTTGGCGTCCATTAGTATACCGGCGAACGGTTGCGCCACGCCGCCCACAATCATCGCCAGAGCATAAGGCAGAATTGCTTGAGAACGGGTAAGACTGAAGGCCTCTTCCAGGGGGACGGTAAAAACACCAAAGGACATACGTGTCCCATTGGTAATGAAAGCTACTAAGCCGGCGGCAGCCAGGATAAGCCAGAGGTTGAAATTCTTTTTGGTGGAAGGGGGCATATGTGGATTATACAGGTTGCCGGTCATGCGATTCAATTCAGGGCGACTGGCTCAATTGGCGGCCGTGAAACCATCCGGCGTTTCGTTCCACAGGGTCGACATTATCCGGTTTGTTGAATAGACCAGAATGCCGTTAAATCTATAATTATCCTGAAATGGCACTTAAAGAGGAACCCGGTGGAGAGAGAAAACTCTCCGGACCGTCAGCGGGGCGGGAACGAGGGAATTGAAATCATTTGTTTGAAATTTGGTCGGGGCGAGAGGATTTGAACCTCCGACCTCCGCGTCCCGAACGCGGCGCGC